>DAOURU010000013.1 GCA_030627585.1 Bacillota bacterium | reverse complement strand
GAATTCAGCAGAGCAATAGGGCGCGCCCCCATTGCAAAGATGTCCCGGACGATGCCTCCTACTCCGGTCGCCGCGCCCTGGTAGGGTTCAATAGCCGAGGGATGGTTGTGGCTTTCAATTTTAAAGGCAACAGCCTGTTCCTCGCCCAGGTCCACAACCCCGGCGTTTTCACCCGGGCCCTGCAAAACGTGCGGTCCCTGAGTCGGAAAAAGCTTCAGAACGAGCCGGGAATTTTTGTAAGCGCAGTGCTCTGACCAGAGCACGGCAAACATTCCTGTCTCGACATCGTTGGGCTCCCGCCCCAACAGTTCGCAAATCCGCACGTGCTCCTCGCAGGTTAAACCCATTTCCGCCCAAAGCGGCACATTACCCACAAGCAGTCGCCCCCTTTCCAGGTGCCAGCTCCCACCACGATAAAATCGAACGAAAAAGGCGCCTGCCGTCGGCATTCCCTAAAATTTCTTCAGAACAGCGCTCCGGGTGGGGCATCAAACCCAAAACCGTTCGGCTCCGGTTGCAGATCCCTGCAATGTTTCCCAGGGAGCCGTTGGGATTGGCATGGGGAGCAACTTCTCCTTCCCCGGTGCAGTAACGGAAGACCACCTGCCCTTCGCGCTCAAGCTGCGCAAGGATCTCGGGATCCACGTAGTAATTTCCCTCTCCGTGGGCAACAGGCATCCTGATGACTTCCCCCCGGCGGTACTGGTTGGTGAAAGGAGTTGCGGCATTTTCCACCCGCAGGAAAACATCCTGGCAGCGAAACTGAAGGGATTCATTGCGCCGCATCGCCCCGGGGAGAAGGCCTGCCTCGAGCAGAATCTGAAAGCCGTTGCAGATCCCCAGAACCAAACCCCCCCGCGCCGCGTATTCCGCCACCGCATCCATGACCGGGGAAAACCGGGCAATCGCTCCGATCCGCAGGTAGTCCCCGTAGGAAAACCCGCCGGGTAGAATGATGCAATCGTATCCCGCAAGGTCTTTTTCTTGATGCCAGATATAGGAAACAGGGTGGCCGAGGACCTGGTCGATCACATGGTAGCAGTCCATGTCACAGTTGGAACCCGGGAAAACCACCACCCCAAATTTCATAGAGAAACCTCCTGTAATTCAAAAGTATAATCTTCAATCACGGGATTGACCAGGAGCCGCGCGCACATCTCGCGCACCTCTTTTTCCGCCTCGGCACGGTCGGAGTGAGCAAGTGAGAGTACGAGATACTTCCCTACCCTTACCTCCTCCACATTTTGATAGCCCAGGCTGGCGAGGGCGCCTTGCACCGCGTTCCCCTGGGGGTCAAGAATTCCCTGTTTCAGCGTAACATAGATCCGGGCCTGAAACAATTATTCTTCCCCTCCTTGCAGCCTTTTCCAAACCTCTTCATAGGCAGGAACGAGCTCCCCCAGATCGCGCCGGAAGCGGTCCTTGTCCAGCTTTTCCTGCGTTTGGATGTCCCAAAAACGGCAGGTATCAGGGGAAATTTCATCGGCCAGAATCATCGCTCCCCGGTGAAAACCGAACTCCAGCTTAAAATCTACCAGTTCCAGACGCTTTGTCTTCAAATATGCCTGCAGCACCTCATTGCAGCGGAGGGCGGTCTCTCTCAAAGCCCTCAGTTGTTCCGGGGTCGCCAGATCCAGCGCCAGGATCTGGTCTTCGGTAACCAGCGGGTCGTGGAGTTCGTCACTTTTATAACAAAAGTCTACGACCGGGCGGGAAAGATTCCTGCCCTCCGGAACGCCAAGCCTTTGTGCCATATTCCCCGCCGCAATGTTCCGCACAATCACTTCCAAGGGAATAATCTCCACTCTTTTCACCAGCATCTCCTGCAGACTCAGCAATTTTACAAAATGGGTGGAGATCCCCGCCGCTTCAAGCAGGGAAAAAAGGTGGGCCGAAATCAGGTTATTTAATCTTCCCTTGCCGGGAATCACGTCTTTTTTCAGGCCGTCAAACGCCGTCGCCTCGTCTTTATACTCAATCCAGAAAAGGTCGGGATCTGAGGTCCGGAAGATCTTTTTCGCTTTTCCTTCATAAAGAAAATCCCCTTTTTCCGGAACCCCCTTTCCTCGAGCAGGAACGGCGCGTTTTTTCGCGGCCTCCCCCCAGCCATGAACCGGCGGGGGACCCAAGCCTGCCTTCCAGAAGATGTAAGGCACCTTTTGCAAATACGGCCGGGAGTCGAAAAGCGCCTCGATCTCCTCCTGGGAAAGGCAGCGTCCGATTTCCGGATCTTTCTTCACGAACTCCATGAAGTCGCCTTCCGGCCAGGCCCGGAGCGCCTGGCCCTGGACAAGAGCATAGGCGTCCTCTCTGCGCAAACCCTTCTCTACAAGAGCAAGCAACAGGCGCTGGCTGAAGATCAGTCCGCGCGTCCGGTTGAGATTTCTCTTCATTTGCTCCGGGTAGACCTGCAGCCCCCGGATAATTTCTGTGAATTTCACAATCATATAGTGGAGGAGGGTCGTGCTGTCCGGGATGATGATCCGCTCCACCGAGGAATGAGTGATATCCCGCTCGTGCCAGAGCGGGACATTTTCCAGGGCGGCAAGAGCGTTCCCCCGCACGACGCGGGCAAGGCCGCTGATCCGCTCGCAGGTGATCGGGTTGCGCTTGTGGGGCATCGCCGAGGAGCCTTTTTGCCCTGCCGCGAACCCCTCTTCCAGCTCCAGAACCTCGGTGCGCTGGAGGTGCCTGATCTCTGTCGCGAACTTATCCAGGGAACTGGCAGTAACCGCAAGAGCAACCAGATACTCCGCGTGGCGGTCGCGCTGGAGCACCTGGGTGGAAACCCGCGCCGGGGCAAGTCCTGTCGCCCGGCAGACGTATGCTTCGACAAAAGGATCGAGATGCGCGTAAGTTCCTACCGCCCCCGAGAGGCGGCCCACATTGATCACTTCCCGCGCCCGCTCGAGCCGCGCCCGGGCGCGGTTCATCTCTACATGCCAGAGGGCGAATTTAAGGCCGAGGGTAACCGGTTCGGCATGCACCCCGTGGGTCCGCCCGATCATCGCCGTATCCCGGTAAGCGCGGGCCTTTTCAGCGAGGGCCGTCTGAAGCTCCGCGAGAGCCTTCAAAATAAGATCGAGAGCGTCCCGCATCAGAAGGGATAAAGCGGTATCTACAATATCGTAAGAGGTGAGACCGAGGTGCAAGTACTTCCCGGCATCTCCTACGGATTCCGCGACGCAACTGACAAATGCAATCACATCGTGCCGGGTAACCGCTTCAATTTCGGCAATCCGCCGGACATCGAAACAGGCGCGCTCTTTAATCTCCTTCACGGCGTCACCCGGAATCCGCCCCAGTTCGGCCCAGGCCTCACAGGCTAGGATTTCTAATTCGAGCCATTTTTGAAAGCGGTTCTCCGGGGCCCACAGGGCCTTCATTTCAGGCAAGGTGTATCGCTCCAGCAAATTTTGCAGCCTCCTTAAATGCAAAATCCAGCCAGGCTGGATGTTCTTTCTTTCATTTCAGGGAAGAAAGCAGCTTTTCTTGAAGCTTCGCGGATTTGACGGCAACCTCTGCGGCCATCCTCTCTTTGTAAACCCGAAACTTCGCGCGCAGCTCCGGATCCTTCACACCCAGGATCTGAACGGCAAGGAGCGCCGCATTGCGTGCTCCGTTGACGGCTACGGCAGCCACCGGGACCCCGGGCGGCATTTGCACGATGGAAAATAGAGCATCCATCCCATTGAGGGCGCCTCCCCGCAGCGGAACGCCGATGACAGGGAGGGCAGTGGAGGCGGCAAGCACGCCTGGGAGGTGAGCCGCCATCCCCGCCCCCGCAATGAGAACTTCAAGTCCCCTCGCTTCGGCTTCCCTGGCGTAAGCCGCTGACCGCTCCGGGCTGCGGTGCGCCGAGGCAACCGTTACCTCGTAGGGGACCCCAAAATCGTCCAGAACCCGCGTTGCTTCCTCCATTACCTCAAAGTCAGAGTCGCTGCCCAAAACAATCCCTACGCGCGGGCGCTTTTCCATAAACCCTTACAAGCCCCCCTTTCTCCCTCGAGCTCTGCAAGCACCTTCTTAATCTTAACACTCCCCTGCTTTTCCTTCAACCGGCTCCTCTTTCCGAGCGACACCGGCTTTTGATGCCAAACTTGCCGGGAAGCCCGCAAAGAGCCTATTCCCATTCGATGGTGGCGGGGGGTTTGGAGGTAATATCGTAAAGAACCCTGTTGACTCCAGGCACCTCGTTCACGATCCGGCTCGAGATCCGCGCCAGTACCCCGGAGGGAAGGCGCGCCCAGTCGGCGGTCATGGCATCCTCACTGGTAACCGCCCGGATCACAATGGGGTGGGCGTAGGTCCGCTCGTCCCCCATCACCCCGACACTCCTCACAGGCAGCAGCACAGCAAAAAACTGCCAGATCTCTCTTTCTAAACCGGCACGCCTGATTTCATCCCTGACGATCAGGTCGGCCTCCTGTACCACTTCCAGCTTCTCGCCGGTAACTTCACCCAGAATCCGCACTGCAAGGCCGGGACCGGGGAAAGGCTGGCGCCAGATGATTGCTTCCGGCAGGCCGAGCTCCAGTCCAACCTGCCTGACTTCGTCTTTAAAAAGCCAGCGCAGCGGCTCAAGAAGGCGCAGCTTGAGGTCCGCAGGAAGCCCTCCTACATTATGGTGGGTTTTAATCACCGCTGCAGTCTGGCTCCCGGACTCAATCACGTCCGGGTAAAGGGTGCCCTGCAGGAGAAATCCGGCCTCGCCAAGCCGGGCCGCCTCCTCTTCAAAGACCCGGATGAATTCGTGGCCGATCACCCTGCGCTTTTCTTCAGGATCTCCAACCCCCTTTAATTTTTCCAGGAACCGCTTCCTGGCATCCACAACAACAGTCCGGATCCCCAGTTCCTTGCGAAAGGTTTTTTCAACCTCATTCCTTTCTTCTTTTCTGAGGAGGCCGTGGTCTACAAAAATACAAGTGAGTTGATCCCCTACCGCCTTGTGGGCAAGGGTGGCCGCAACCGCGGAGTCTACCCCGCCGCTCAGCGCCCCAATCACCTTTTCCTTCCCGACGATGCGCCTGATCTCTTCCACCTGCTCGGTAATAAAAGAGGCGGGGGTCCAATCCCCCCGGCACCCGCAGACATTATAGAGGAAGCCGGCCAGGATTTCCCTTCCCTGCGGGGTATGGTGAACCTCGGGGTGAAATTGTACTCCATACAGGTGGCGGGAGGGATCAAACATCGCCGCAACTCGAGTTTGGTCGGTAGTTGCAGCGATCAGGAACCCCGGGGGAGGGGTTTCGACCAGATCCCCGTGGCTCATCCAGACCGAAATTTCCCGCGGCAGGCCGCGGAAAAGAAAATCTTCCCGCAGCAGGGTGAGTCGGGCGGGGCCGTATTCCCGCCTCTCCCCCCGGCTTACCTTCCCCCCCAAAAGATAAGCCATCAACTGCATTCCGTAACAAATTCCGAGCACAGGTATTTCGCCTTGAAGCAGTTCGGAACCGCACCGGGGCGCCCCGGGAGCATAAACACTTGCGGGCCCCCCGGAAAAAATAAGCCCGCGGGGGCTGCGCTTCCGGAGTTCGGCCCACGACGCGGTGGATGGAACGATCTCGCAGTAGACTTTCAGCTCCCGGATGCGCCGCGCAATCAACTGGGTATACTGGCCCCCGAAATCAACAACAAAAATTAGATCCCGTTTTTCCGGCATTCCGAGGGCCCCCTTTCACGGCTCCGGACTTCAACCGCCTGCTCAGATGGCTTATCCTCTTCAGGCGGAACTCCCCGTTCTTCCTTTTCTTCTCCGCGGATTTTCTCTTTTTCACCCGGGTTGTAAATGTAAATCCCCGGCAAATTGCGGTAACGCTGGGCGCAATCCAACCCGTATCCCACCACAAAGTAGTCGGGAATCGTGAAACCGCGGTAATCGGGTTGAAGGTCCACCTTGCGGCGCCCGGGCTTGTCCAGGAAAGTGCAGACCCGCAGGCTGGCCGGTCCCCGCGCCTGGAGGTAATCACACAAATACCTTAAAGTAAGACCGGTATCAATAATATCTTCCACAAGCAGGACATGCCGTCCGGTCACATTCTCATCCAGGTCTTTCAAAATCCTCACAATACCCGAACTCTGCGTTTCATCCCCGTAGCTGGAAACGGCAATAAAATCTACGGTCACCGGGACCTCAAGCCGGCGCACCAGGTCCGCCATAAAGATAAAAGCACCCCGCAGGATGCCGATGACCAGAAGTTCTTTCCCTGCATAATCTTTATTGATTCGCGCCGCCAGTTCCCGAATCTTCGTCTGCACCTGATCTTCCGGTAATAGACACTCGAGTTTCTCCACAAACCTTCCTCCATCATTTATGTTAACACTCTCATTATACCACAGGAAACAGCAATTTCCTACATTGGTTTAAGCGGCTTGAGTGGCGTGAGTTTAATTGCTTGAGGATCTCCGCTTTTGAGGCCGCCGGCTGCCGGCGTGCGAGTAACTTAGCAGCAGGCCAAGCCTGGCGACTCCGGCGTGCGATGGCAGACCCGAGGGCAGGATGCCCGGGGCCGACGACTGGCGTAAAGATGCCAGCAGGCCTGCCGGAGTCCGGAGCGCGGCCAAAACAGAGTAATATGAAACTGGAGGTCATTCAGCTTCAGGTGCCGGATTCCCAGGAGGCAAGGTACCTTTCCTGCTCTTCGGTCAATTCCTCCACCTGCACCCCGAAAGCCGCAAGCTTTAAACGGGCAACCCGCTCGTCAATTGCGCGGGGAACCCGGTAGACATCGGGCTTTAAATTTCCCCTTTGTGAAACCAGCCAGGCCGCAGCAAGGGCCTGGTTCGCAAAGCTTAAATCCATCACCTCAACCGGGTGGCCCTCCCCGCAGGCGAGGTTGACAAGCCTCCCTTCCCCCAGCAGGTAAATCCGCCGGCCGTCGTGCAAAACGAACTCCTCCACATTTTCCCGGACAATCCGCCGCGTCCGAGCCTGAGCCTCTAACGCCGGAATATCGATCTCTACATTGAAGTGGCCGGAATTTGCGAGGATGACCCCGTCCTTTAAGGCCGCGAGGGAGTCTTTCCCTAAAACGTGGATGTTGCCCGTTGCCGTCACAATGAAGTCCGCCCTGCGCGCGGCATCCTTCATGCCGGTCACCTCGTGCCCGTCCATCCAGGCTTCCAGCGCTTTGAAAGGATCCGCTTCAACCACAATCACTCTCGCTCCCATGCCGCGTGCCCTTGTTGCAATTCCCCGGCCGCACCAGCCGTAGCCCACAACCACAAAGACTGAACCTGCCAGCAGGTAGTTGGTGGCGCGCAGGATCCCGTCGATTGTGGACTGCCCGGTGCCGTACCGGTTGTCGAAGAAATGTTTTGTGAGGGCATCATTTACAGCCACCAGCGGATATTTCAAAGCGCCATCCCGCGCCATCGCCCGCAGCCTGATCACCCCGGTGGTGGTTTCTTCCGTTCCCCCGATCACCTGAAGCGCCTGGGCGGGGCGCTCCTTGTGAAGCGTCGTTACCAAATCGGCGCCGTCGTCAATGGTAATCTGGGGCTCGGTATCGAGAGCTGCGTAAATCTGGCGGTAGTACGTTTCTTTATCCACCCCCCGCCGGGCGTAAACAGGAATCCCGTAGACCACGTTGAGGGCGGCAGCGATGTCGTCCTGGGTACTGAGGGGATTGGAAGCACAAAGAACAACCTGCGCCCCCCCGGCTTTAAGCACCCGCGCCAGGTTGGCGGTTTTTGCCGAGATGTGAAGGCAGGCCGCAATCCGAATACCCTTGAGCGGCTGTTTCTCTTCCCACTCCCTGCGAATTTGCTGGAGAACCGGCATTTTTCTCCAGGCCCACTCAATTCGCTGCTCCCCTTTTTTACTCAGATCCTCATCCTTTAAGGCCAAACAGTCAAGATTGCTCACCTGATTCATCCCCTTCTTAGTTTGATCGCAAGTTTCATCACGTCCCTGTTGCCTTTTTGCTTATCGCGATTCTTCTGAACTTATCCGCCCCCTGGCTGCCTCGTTAATCATACCACATTTTTCTCGCGCCCCAAACCCCTTTCACTGGGAACCACCCGTGCCTTGCAGAAGGGCATCCCGCATCACCGGGCGAATCTTTTGAGAAGACGCAAGCGTGGCACTCGGCCCGGAACTGCGCGCCGCTCCTACCGCAAGCCGCCTTTTAGCGCCTTGCAACAGAAGAGAACTTGCCGGGAGAAAAGTTCATCCGGGTTACAGGCGGTAATTCCGAAGAATTCCGTCAATTCCCGCCTGCGCAAAAGCGATCCTCACCTCATCGGCAGGGCACGCGCCGCGTTCCAGGCGCTCCCACAAAGGCCGGAGAAAACTCTCTTCATTTAACCTGCGCTTCTGCAATCCCTGCTCCGCAATCGCCAGCACCTCCCGGGCGAGGGCGCCGACCCGGATGCCTCCGACAGCAGCCGCGAGGCCGTTCTCAACCGCCGCCCGGCGCAACTTCGCCAGAAAGTTCCAGTTAAAGCGATTGACGAAAGCTTCGGCTTCCTCCAATTCCTCCATCAAACCCAGCGTGAAAGCTGCTACTGCAAATTCCGCACCGGGAGGCTGCTGGCAGTTAACCCTGTTTTCCAGCGTGAAATATTCGGACAGCCTGGCATCATGCCAGCAGAAAGTGGTATGAAGCCCAAAATCAGCAGGATCGGGCGCAAGCGGCACCAAATCGCCTGCCTTTGTCTCCCCTTGAGGATCCTCAGCAGAATAATAATCAAAAAAGGTGGGGTACCGGTAAATGCCGAGATACCGGCCCTCCCGCACCACGTAAACCGGCTGGAAATTAGAAAGAAACTTGAGGTAATCGAACAGAGAGCGAAAGGGGCGTTCTGTCATTCCGACGCGCGGGCTTCCCGGAAGCCACCGCTCCCAAAAAGAAACGGCGCGCGCCTTTTCCTGGTGGTCAATTTGCTCTTTCCAGAGCGTTGAATTGGCGTGCAGGGCAATCTGCACCCCGGCCAGGCCGTTAAAAACGTTGAGGGCGGGTCCGACCTCCTCCCTCTTCACATCCACGTGGACCTGATTGGTGGCACTAGCCGTAAAAAGGGAAACCCTGTCGTTGTTAAAGACTTTATTCCAGAAAAGGTTCCGCGCCTTTTTGGCCATCAGGTGGGGTCCAGGGGGGGTGCGGGGCTGGAGGCCCAAACCCAAAAAATAAACCCCCCTCCGGCTGCTGAACTCTTCAAGCAATCTTTTTATCTCTTCAAATTTCCGGAGCAGCAGATTCAAGTCCTGGGTATACCCGAGGGAGACCTCCAGTTTGCAGAAGCCTGTTTCCGTCGTGATTATGTCCGGGTAAGGGGAACAGGGCCGCCTGACTCCTACCGGTTTCCCGTAATGAGAATCAATCAGCGGCTCCCATCCCTTTTCGGTTAGAAAAGACCAGAGCGCCTCAATTTGGGGCTGCGTTACAGCAAAGCCCTGTTTATCTACAGCGGGGAACTTTAATTCGACTCCCGTCCCCCGCCTCTGTCCCTGCCGTTCTGCTTCTTTGCGGGAAAATTTTTCTTCCCAGGCATCAAAAAGCTTTTCTGTCTTTGGATGCGCGCTTTTTGTTAAGATGACCCCAATATTTCTCCCTCCCCGTATACCACATATTTATATGTGGTTAAATCATAAAGCCCGACAGGACCCCGCGCGTGAAGCCGGTCCGTGGAAATGCCGACCTCCGCACCGAGACCCAGTTCCCCTCCGTCGTTGAACATGGTGGAGGCGTTCACCAGGACTACTCCGGAATCGACCCTGGCAGTGAAGGTTCTAATGGCGGTGTAGTTTTGGCTTACAATGGCATCAGTGTGGTGAGAGCCGTAGCGGTTAATATGAGCGACGGCCTCTTCTACGCCATCCACAAGCTTTACCGCAAGGACGAGATCAAGGTACTCGGTAGACCAGTCCTCTTCATCTGCCGGTTCGGCCCAGGGGAGATAGGCGCGGGCGCGCGGGCAGGCACGGATGACCACACCTTCCTGCTGCAGCACCCGGCCGAGTTCCGGCAAGATCCGCTCTGCTCCGGCGGCATCCACCAGGAGGGTTTCGGCGGCATTGCAGACTTCAGGCATGAGAACCTTGGAGTCTTTTACTACCTGACAGGCAACCCCGGGGTCTGCGGTTACGTCGACATAAACATGGCAAACCCCATGCAGGTGTTTAAGCACCGGGACGCGGGCGTTCTCTGCAATAAAGGCTTGAAGGCCTTTCCCGCCCCGCGCCAAAAGCAGGTCAATCCCGCCCTCCTGGCGGACAAGCGCCTTTGTGACTTCCCTGTCGGTATGAGAAACCACCTGCACTGCAGCGCGCGGCAGGCCGGCCAGTTCCAGCGCCTCCTGCCAGATCCGGCCGAGGCAGGTATTGGTCCTGATTGTTTCGGCGCCCCCCCTGAGGATCACGGTATTTCCTGCTTTCAGTCCCAAAGCCCCCACATTTACAGTCACGTGAGGGCGCGCCTCGTAAACAGCCGCGATCACTCCCAGCGGGACGCGCACCCGTTTGACCTCTAAACCGCGCGGCCTGGTGACGCAAAAGTCGGCAGTCCCCACCGGATCGGGCAGAGAAATAATTTCGTGGAGCGCACGCACCCGGCCCTCCAGTTTTTCCGCACCAAAGACAAGGCGCTTCACGAGAACCGGGCGGAGGCCGGCATCTTCAGCCGCAGCCCGGTCTGCCCCGTTGGCTTCGAAAATTTCTTTCCTCCTGTCCTCAAGCAGCCGGGCAAATTCCCGCAGGACATTGTTTTTGACCCGGCCAGGCGCCTGCGCCACGATTTCTGATGCGGCACGGGCGGCCCGCGTCAGCCTTTCCGCCAAGCTTTCCGGGCTTGCTGTCTGGTTCTCGGCCATTTTCAACCACTCCTCAGTACAGCATCAACTGTTTTCTTCTTTAATCCGGCGCGCCAGCGCCACCGCCTCGAGGGCGTTTTCGGCGTAATAATCCGCCCCGATCTCCTGCGCAAAATCTGCGTCCACCGGAGCGCCTCCGACCATAACCACACACTTTTTCCGCAAGCCGGCATTTCCCAGCACCTGAATGGTTTTTTCCATCTGGGGCATCGTGGTTGTAAGCAAAGCAGACAATCCGAGAAAATCGGGCTGGTGTTCGGCTACCGCGTTGACAAAAGCTTCGGGAGAGACGTTGATCCCCATGTCAATTACCTGGTAGCCATTGGCAAGAAACATCATGCCGACAAGGTTTTTCCCGATATCGTGGACATCTCCCGCAACCGTTCCCAGGACGATTTTTCCGCGTAAAGCAACATCTCCCTGAGAAAAATAGGGTTGCAAGGAGTCGATCCCTG
>DAOURU010000291.1 GCA_030627585.1 Bacillota bacterium | reverse complement strand
TTTTATACTTTATCGGCATTATTTTATAAATATTAAGTATTTGTTACATAAATGTTATCCTGACTTTATCAGTTGATCCTGCGCAAACCCGTAAAAATGGGCAAACAAAAAGCAGGATGTGTACATTTTGTCACTACAACTACCGGTATCTTACAGAACCAACTCCTCTGCAGGGGTAACGTTTTTTGGGATGTTTTAGTTTTAGTACTCGCCAGATCTTGCTGCTTAGATCTGTTCCTTTCATTTTGATATAGAACGTGTTCTGTTTAACATCTAACTTGGTGAGGCACATGGCATTGAGCGCTTCCCGGATTTTTTCCGGAGAAGCGGGGATGTTTGCATTTTTCAGTTTCAGCTCCAGCGTCCTTTCCAGGAGGAAGGCTATGAAACAGACAACAAAATGGCCCTTGATCCTTGATTCTGTCCAGTGGAAAACAGGCCTGACTTCCAGCGTGCTTTTCATGATCTTAAACGATTCTTCGATCTTCCAGAGGCGGTGATAAGCATCAAGCAAATCCTGGGGTTTTAAGCTGTGGTCGTTGGTCTGCAGTCCGTAATAACCGTCAAATTGTTCATCACGCCTGATGGCTTCTTCATCAAGGACCCAGCTGCTTTCACCGGTGATTTCCTTAAGATACTTTTTGCCTCCTTTTTTGTTGGAAGCCCTGATCTTTCCCTGGTCAGCCAAAAGAGAGTTTGCCTTTTCAATCAGCCTTTGTCGATCGGCCCGGTCCTTTTTTGCCTGTTGGGAAGAGTAGGTGAAAAGAAGCCTTTCCGGAATTTCGTAAACCTCTTTATCTTCTTTGATCTTGTTGATATGTTCAATTACTTTGTAGCGGAAGCTTTCCCACTCATCTGTAAACGGTAAAATAAAATGGATGAATTTCGGCCAATAAAAACGGATGATATTTCCCACTCCCTGGAAATTATCTGATAAGATAGATCAGATAATAAGGGGGTGGAGATCATTTGTTGAGGTGGAACATGTATAGCGAAATTCATCAACTAAAGCAAATTGGCTTAAACAAAGCACAGGTAGCAAGAAAGCTAGAGCTTGATGTTAAGACAGTCAGCAGGTACTGGAACGCAACCCCTGATGAGTTTCATGCCATGCAGCAGGCAGGAAAGAACCGTTCCAGGAAGCTCAAGCACTACCGGGATGTAATCTTAACGTGGCTGCAAGAGCATCCGGACATGAGCTGCGCACAGATTTTAGATTGGCTCAAAGAACACTACAATGATTTCAGTGTCCGGGAAAGGACTCTGAGGCGCTATGTCAATGAGCTGCGACAAAAACATAACCTTCCCAAGCCGGTGCTTACACGTCAGTACCAGGCCGTAGCAGATCTGCCGCCGGGGCGGCAGTTGCAGGTTGACTTTGGCCAGAAAAGAGTGCGCAACACCGGGGGCGGCTACACCACCCTCTATGCCATGGGTGCGGTACTGGCCCATTCCCGCTACAAATACGGGAAATGGACCGAAAGACCCTTTACAGCAGCCACCTTTGTCCAGATGCTTCTGGCCTGTTTCGAGTACTTAGGCGGCGTGCCCGTGGAGCTTGTCTTAGACCAGGACAAGCTGGTAGCGGTTAGTGAAAATTACGGCGATATCATTTTCACCTACGAATTCGAGCAATTTAAACAAGCCCTGGGCTTTCAAGTTTACCTTTGCCGCAAAAGTGATCCTGAAAGCAAGGGCAAGATCGAAGCGGTAATCAAGTATATGAAAAGAAACTTTGCTGCAAACCGCCTTTATACGGATATCCGATCCTGGAACCAGGCTTTTGGGGACTGGTTGGAGCGAACGGGCAACAACACCGTTCACGGCACGACGAAAAAAATACCGGCAGAAGTATTCTTAGAAGAGCAAAAATACTTAAGGCCGGTAACATCAATAAATATCACTGAAGAGATTGTAACAAGAACGGTACGCAAAGACAATACCATCTTCTACAAAAGCAATCGCTATAGCGTTCCTTTGGGCACATACCGCCCGGACCTTCAGCTTCGGCTGGAAGAATCAGGCGGCCGGATCAAGCTTTACGACCCAGTTACCGGCGAAC
>DAOURU010000243.1 GCA_030627585.1 Bacillota bacterium | reverse complement strand
GAGATATAGCCATCGTCCCAGCGGAGGATGGAGAGTTGCCAGATGAGTAAATCTCTTGATTACTACCTCAGCCTCTCTTATAAAGTTGTTCTGTATCCTGTAGAGGAAGGTGGCTTTGTGGCCGAAATTCCCGAGTTACCCGGCTGCATTTCCCAAGGAGAAACTGTCGAAGAAGCCTGGGAGATGATCCATGACGCGAAGCGCGCCTGGCTTGAAACGGCACTGGAAGAAGGTATTCCCGTTCCGGAACCAGCGTCGGACAAGTACTCGGGGCGCTTAGTACTGCGCATGCCGAAATCATTACACCGCCGCATCGCGGAACTGGCAAAACAAGAGAATGTCAGCCTGAACCAGTACATCGTCTATCAGCTGGCGCGGGCAACAGGCTTGAATTCTTAAATCCGTCCTTTGGCGGACAGTTCGGCGGCGCGGCGGGTTCAATTGCTCAGGGGCAGTTCAGGACCGGTCACCCCGTCTTTAACACTTACAACGATGCAACGAGGAGAAGTTGAGGGCATCAGAAAAGACCTGCGAACTCGTGCTCAGAACCCGGGAGCCCGGGTTCTGTTTTTGTCGATGAAACTAAAAAACTCACCCCCGATCCGGGCTCTTTTCTTATGATGCTCCCGTATTAGAAACAGTATCCCTGCTGCAAATCAGGTCCTATAATCTTTTCCAGAGGATGACATTTGTGAAATTTAAGTGCATCACCGTTGACCTGGTGGTCTGCACAGGGCAAGCCCTGCATTCAGCGCCTTGCCCTTCATTGCTCCTGGTGATAAAATAGGCTTGGAGAACAGGAGCGGACGTTAATGCCAACTGTTTTTCGGAAGGGAAAATACAGGTTCTTCTTTTTTAGCCGGGAGCCTAATGAGCCGCCGCACGTCCATGTAGAGGCAGGGGAGGGTTACGCCAAGTTCTGGTTAAGTCCTGTTGCCCTGGCCCGTTCTGTAGGGTTTAAGGGCCATGAATTGCGCCGGATTGAGGAAATTGTGCAGGAGAACGCCGAAATCTTCAGGAGGGCTTGGGATGAGCATTTCCAGAGATAGAGAAGTAGTTGGAGTGGCTAAAGATATCTGGTTCGCCAATGACAAAATGTACGTTTGCCTGGCTGATGGTCGCGAAATTGGTGTGCCAGTGGCATGGTTTCCCAAACTTAAGGGGGCTACGCCAGAGCAGCGGAGAAACTGGCGGCTGGTTGGCGGGGGCATCGGGATTCACTGGGAGGACATTGACGAAGATATCGCTGTAGAAAACCTGATTTGGCCCCAGGGATTTCCGCTGGAGTATCATTAGAAAATAAGACGTATTCTGGGAGTATGGTAGTTCCCTCTACCACAGTTGCTACCGGAGGGTGGGGCGCCTCCTCGTCAACGGAGACGCCTGCTGGGATTGGAGATCCTAGATGCTTCGAAGAAATTAGGGGAGCGGCCTTTGACCGTAGAGGTGGAAATACCGGGCACTGTAAAGGAGCAGGTTTTATAGCAGCGGTTGGCGTTTGTGTGCGCCCCGGGCCTGATGTGCGGTACTATCCGCGGAGTGATTCGCCCTGCAGGCGGAGGTGACGCGGGGTGCACGAGGGGCGCCGGGTGACCGTGACCGGGCACCTTCTGGCTGGCTCCAGCACCTGCATGCGCGGGCTGCTCCTGCGGGTGCTGGAAGTCGCCCTGGCGGAGTGAAAAGTCTTCTGGGGCTTCTGGCTGCAGGTGAAACGGACAGGACGCCTGCCGCTTTGATTAGAGTTCAATGTGCCGGGCGGGGTCGCGAACCAGGGCGGCAATGACGCTCAGCGGTGGCAGCTTTTCAAACTCCTCCGGGGTATAAGCGAGAGGTTCAATGGGCTCCATCGTTTCTGCCACCGCTTCACCAAGGATCGTGCACCTTTTTTCCTTCCCTTTCCTCTGAGGGTACTCCGGAAACGCCTGATTATTTTTTCAACCTCGGATCTTGACGCAGGCATTTTATCACCCCTTCGGTCGATTTGATGTAGCCCTTCGCCATCTTCCGGTCCTCGTTTTCTTAGGAAGGTGCGGAATTTCTGATCGCTGAAAGCAACTGGTTGTGTTATAATGTATATACTGAATAACACAAAGGTGATAGGATGATTCGAACACAGGTGCTTTTGACAGAAGAGCAGTACAAGTTTTTGACAGAGGAGGCCCGGACGCGGGGGGTGAGTTTGAGCGAGCTTATCCGGCGGCTTGTGGAGGAAAAACGGTTTTCGCTGACGGAGACGCAGCGCCGCGGCGCGGAGGAGATGGCTGGAGGAGCCGTGGAAGGGCCTGGCGAAGCGCTCCATCACGACGAGGTGCTTTACAGGTGAGGGGCGTGTTTGTGGATACAGGCGCCTGGTTTGCTTTAAAGTGCAAAACGGACCCGTACCACCAAAAGGTACGGGAGTTTTTTCGAACAATGGAAAAGGGTACGGTATGTTTCACCTCCGATTACGTCGCGGATGAGGCGGTAACGCTGGTGCGGTTGCGCTTGAAGAACCACCGCGTGGCTACTAAAGCCTCCGTACCCGGATCCGGGTGGT
>DAOURU010000195.1 GCA_030627585.1 Bacillota bacterium | reverse complement strand
GCGCCGCCAGAAAAACTACCAGGTGGCCGATGCCTTGCGGGAAGCACTGCATGAAATCGGAATTATTCTCGAGGATACGCCGCGGGGCGTCCGCTGGCGCCTTGTCTAGGAGTGAAACTGGAAACGGCAGGTGAAAAAGCAGGTGGAAAAGATGAAAGTGGAACTGCTAAACTTTACTCCGGAACCCGAAGCCGCGGTTGCGTCTGCAGCGCGCCTTTGTTATACTTCCCGAAACGCTGCTGAAGTCAAAGAAAACTTAAGCCGCGCGGAAATTGTTTCCCTGCTCCGGAAGCTGGTTGCGGCGGGTCATCTTTCACCTGCCGAACATGCCAGCTTCACTTTTGCGATTGAAGGTGTGAGCAGGGCGCTTTCTCATCAACTGGTACGCCACCGGATTGCTTCTTACTCGCAAAAATCCCAGCGGTATGTGGACGAACAAAATTTTAAGTTCATCACACCCCCTTCGATTGCCGCTGACGCGGAAGCGCTTGCCTTATTTCAGGCCAGGATGAAAGAACTGCAGGCCGCTTACCGGGAATTGTCGAAAAAAGTGCCCCGCGAGGATGCCCGCTACCTCCTCCCCAATGCCGTCGAAACAAAGCTGGTCTGCACTTTTAACGCCCGTTCTTTATTTAATTTTTTCCGCCTCCGATGCTGCCGCCGCGCCCAGTGGGAAATTCGCGCCCTCGCTTTAAAGATGCGTGAGGAGGTGCGCCGCGTTGCACCAGTGCTTTTTGCTCTTGCCGGCCCCCCGTGCGAGACGGAGGGGATTTGCTGGGAAGGAGAATTTTCCTGTGGGAGAGCCCCAGAAGTCCGGCGCCGGGAGGCGAGAGACGATGGAAGACCTAACCTGGGGGCGTAATCCGGTTTTGGAAGCGTTAAAAGCGGGCCGTTCCGTGAATAAAATTCTGATCGCGCGCGGGAGCCGGGGAAGCGTGCGGGAAATCGCGGCCAGGGCGCGTGAGCAAGAGGTTCCGCTCCAATTTGTCGCGCGGCGGGTTTTAGACAGCTTGACGCATGGCGCCGGACACCAGGGAGTAGCGGCTTACCTTAGCCCTAAATCTTACGTTTCCGTGGCAGATATCCTGGCGCGGGCTTCAGCTCGCGAAGAAAACCCTCTTATCCTGATTCTTGCGGGATGGGAAGATCCCCAGAACTTTGGAGGGATTTTGCGCAGTGCCGAGGCCGCCGGGGTCCACGGGGTGATTATTCCCACCCGCAGGGCGGTTCCCCTGACCGGGACTGTCGCCAAGGCGTCGGCAGGAGCTCTGGAATACCTCCCGATCAGCAGGGTGGGCAGCTTGAGGCAGAGCATTATTGATTTGAAAAATTCCGGCCTCTGGGTATTTGGGGCCGATCCCGGGGCCTCTTTAAATTATTATGAAGCAGATTTAACAGGCCCGCTTGCTCTGGTAATCGGTGGTGAAGGAAAAGGCCTGGGCCCCTCGCTTACGAAAGTCTGTGATTTCCTGATCCGGATACCAATGCAGGGAAAGGTGAATTCTTTAAATGCTGCGGTAGCGGGTGCCATTCTCCTTTACGAGATCCGGCGCCAGCGAGCGGGGAAAAAGACTACCTGAAAGGGCGGGCGTTTGATCTGGAAGGCATCCTCTTGGTGGACGGGTATAATGTTCTGAATGCTTGGCCGGAAGTGACCTTCCTTAAAGAGGAGGATCTCGCTCACGCGCGCGACCGGCTGATTGCGGTTTTGAGCGAGTTTCGGGTTTTAAGCGGAATCCGGATTATTCTCGTTTTCGATGCCCATCAAGTAAAAGGGGGAACGGAGAAGCGGGAGGAATGTGAGGGAATAGAAGTAATTTTTACCAGGGAAGGGGAGTCCGCCGATCAGTGGATTGAAAAGTTTGTAAGCCAGGCGAGAGGCTTGCAAGGAGAAGCGATTCCCGTTTTCGTGACTACCTCTGACTGGCTTGAACAGAGGATCGTCTCGGCGCGCGGCGCCTATCGTGTGACGCCTCTTGAACTTTACCGGGAATTGCAGAGGTTAAAAGCGGAAAGCGAAAAGTATTCTCGGGAAGCCTTTGACCGCGTTCCCCTGGACAGCCGTTTATCGGCGCAAATTAAAAAGACTTTTGAGAATTGGCGTCGTTCAAAAATTTGATGAAATTGGTATTCTTGCATGCCTTGACTTTGCCCTCATCTTTTCGTATAATTGGTTTGGATTGCGGACAAGCCAAATTAAGTCTTACCAAAAACAAGATTTACCTTTTGACGCCTCCATAATATCTTCTAAAAAAAAATGGTCAGGCGATTTTTTTGGCTTGTAAGGCTTGTGAAGGATTTCCATAATTTTAAAAACTGAATAAAGGTTTCCAAATAAGGGTTCCAAGTGCTCACCTTTCAAATCTCTTACGGAGGCGATGTTCGGAATGGGCAATCTCGCGCAGCGAGACGCATGCGATACGTACCATTGTATGTCAGACGAAGATGTGGTAGAACTTGCCAAAGATGGAGATGGCGTCGCCCTAGAGCACCTGATTAATAAGTACAAAAATTTTGTCCGGGCAAAAGCAAGGTCTTATTTTTTGATCGGCGCTGACCGGGAAGATATTATTCAGGAGGGGATGATCGGGCTTTATAAAGCAATTCGGGATTTCCGATGTGATAAACTTTCTTCATTCCGGGCCTTTGCTGAACTTTGCATCACGAGGCAAATCATTACGGCCATTAAAACGGCAACCCGCCAGAAGCACATTCCTCTTAATTCCTATGTTTCCTTAAACAAGCCCATTTACGATGAGGATTCAGACCGCACCTTATTGGATGTGATTTCCGGCTCCAAAATTTGCGATCCGGAAGAACTCATCATCAGCCGTGAGGAATTCGATGATATTGAGGAAAAGATGGGAGAAATCTTAAGCTCCCTCGAATGGAAAGTGTTGATGTCCTATCTGGAGGGAAAATCGTACCAGGAAATGGCCTCGGACCTGAAGAGGCACGTAAAGTCTATAGACAACGCCCTGCAGCGGGTGAAGCGGAAATTGGAACGTTATTTGGAAAGACGCGAACATTGAAGACAGCTGCGGGAATTGACATCAATTTAACATATTTACATAAATAGTTGATTCCAGATGGGAGCGGAAAAGGGTTTTAGCAGGAAAAGCGGGAAACGCAAGGAAAGAAGAAGCACCCCGGATGACTTGATCTTCGGGGAATTCCTTTGTATAATAGATTGTGCTGAAAACTTCAAGCCGACGTAGCTCAACAGGTAGAGCGGCTGACTTGTAATCAGCAGGTTTAGGGGTTCGAGTCCCCTCGTCGGCTCCAAGTAACAACTAAAATGTGGAGAGGTACCCGAGTGGTCAAAGGGAGCAGACTGTAAATCTGCCGGCGCAGCCTTCGCAGGTTCAAATCCTGCCCTCTCCACCATGATGCGGGGTGGAGCAGTTGGTAGCTCGTCGGGCTCATAACCCGAAGGTTGCCGGTTCGAATCCGGT
>DAOURU010000270.1 GCA_030627585.1 Bacillota bacterium | reverse complement strand
TTGTCTTTTCCAATCACGAAAAAATCCGAATTGCAAAAATGCTTGACGACATTGGGGTTGACCAGATCGAAGCAGGGATTCCCGTTATGGGCGGCCATGAGAAAGAGGCCATTAAAGAAATTTGCCGGTTAGGTTTGCGGGCGAGTATTATGGGATGGAACCGGGCGGTGATTCAGGACATTGAAGCTTCTTTAGAATGCGGGGTAGACGCAGTTGCGATTTCAATTTCTACGTCAGATATTCACATCGAGCATAAGCTCGGCAGCACGAGGGAAAAAGTGCTGGAAAATATGATCAAGGCTACCCGGTTCGCGAAGCAGCATGGGGTTTACGTTTCGGTTAATGCCGAGGACGCTTCACGGTCAGACCCTGATTTTTTGTTTGAATTTGCCCGGGCTGCAAAAGAGGCAGGGGCGAACCGGCTGCGTTTTTGCGATACCGTGGGAATTTTCGATCCCTTCTCAGCATACGAACGGGTTAAGAACCTGATTGAAAAAATTGGGATTGATGTTGAGATGCATACCCATAACGACTTTGGTATGGCCACCGCCAACGCCCTCGCGGGAGTCCGGGCGGGTGCGTCCTGGGTGGGGGTAACTGTGATTGGGCTGGGTGAACGAGCCGGTAATGCGGCATTAGAAGAAGTAGTGATGGCCTTAAAGTATCTGCAAGGGGTTGATCTTAATTTTAAGACCGCGAAGTTCCGGGAACTGGCCGAATATGTTTCACTGGCTTCAAAGCGGGAACTTTCTGCCTGGAAGCCGATTGTAGGTTCCAACATGTTCGCCCACGAGTCCGGCATCCACGCCGACGGCGCCTTGAAACACCCGAACACATATGAGGTTTTCCGTCCTGAAGAAGTGGGTTTGGAGCGCCAGATCGTGATCGGAAAACATTCAGGGACAAATGCAATTAAGGCAAAGTTTGAGGAATACGGAACAATCCTGACTGAAGAAGAGGCGAAAGAGATTTTAGCGCGGGTCAGAAAAGCGGCTGTAGAACTCAAGCGGCCCCTTTTTGATAAAGAGCTTGTTTACATTTACGAAGATTACCTTTCTGAACTAAAGAGAATCGGTTAACAAGCATTTAAGGGAGAGGAGCTTTCTTGGGAAAGACGATTGCGGAAAAGATTTTAAGCAAGAAGAGCGGACAGGATGCTTGCGCCCAAGATCTTGTGGTTGCCCCGGTGGATTTTGTAATGGGGCAGGATGGGACGGCGCCCCTGGCCATTCATGTTTTTGAGGAAATGAAAGGAAAAAAAGTTTTCGATCCGGGCCGCGCTGCTTTTGTTATCGACCACAGCGCCCCCAGCCCGCTCGAGGGAGTTTCGGCCCTCCACCACTTGATGCGGGAATTCACCCGAGAACAGGGCATGACCTTATATGATGTGGGAGAAGGTGTATGCCACCAGCTCCTTCCCGAGAAGGGGCATGTAGGGCCCGGTGTGCTGGTGATTGGTGCCGATTCTCATACCTGCACTTACGGTGCCCTGAATGCTTTTGCTGCCGGGGTAGGTTCCACAGATCTGGCGGCCGCTTTGATTTCTGGGAAGATGTGGTTCAGGGTGCCGGAAACAATAAAATTCATTTGCTCCGGACAACTGCCTGCAGGAGTTTACGCGAAGGATTTAATCCTTTATTTGATCGGCCAGGTTACTGCCGATGGCGCCACGTACATGGCTGCGGAATATACAGGGGATGCCATTCGGGCGCTTTCGGTAGAAGCTCGCTTTACTATTTCTAACATGGCCATTGAAATGGGTGCGAAGGCCGGTCTGATGGAGGCCGACGAAAAGGTCTGGGATTGGGTGAAAAAGCACGGGGAGGGAGCTTTCGAAGGAGTAAAGGCTGATCCCGACGCCGTCTACGCCCGGGTCCTGGAATACGACGTGAGCCGCTTGGAGCCCCAGGTGGCGAAACCTCACCGGGTGGACAATGTATCTCCTATCAGTGAGGTCGCGGGAACCCCGATCCAGCAGGCCGTGCTGGGTACCTGTACAAACGGGCGGCTGGAAGATCTTCGCATTGCCGCTCAGATCTTGAAGGGGAGAAAGGTCCACCCCGGAGTCCGCTTGATTGTTGCACCTGCTTCGCGCCGCGTTTTCCTGGCAGCTATGGAGGAGGGCGTGATTCAACAACTGGTAGAGGCAGGAGCCGCGGTGGTAACGCCGGGTTGCGGGCCCTGCGTGGGAACTCACAACGGCATCCCGGCCGACGGAGAAAACGTCATTTCTACCGCAAACCGGAACTTTAAAGGGCGGATGGCG
>DAOURU010000124.1 GCA_030627585.1 Bacillota bacterium | reverse complement strand
ACCCAGGGAAACCTGTATGTAGACAAAAAGCGGGATGAATTGACCCATGATAGCCAGGTGCAGGATGATCCCCGCCGGAAAAACCAGGCAGGTTAAGCTTATTTCCTTATTTCGGAGGGATTGCCCGGTAAGGCGGCGGACTCCACAGGGAGTTGGCCTGCTTCTTCACGCCTGCCAGGTGAGCAAAAAAGTTTCGAGCGTCCTCTTCTTCGAGAACCGGACGCCTTTTTTGTTCTTTCTGCTGTTATTTCGCAAGGGAAAAATCTACTATAATTAATTACGGTATAATTGGAGAGGGACAAGGATGGAGAGGAGGACTAAGGAAGGAATACTCATTTTTATCAAGAAAGGAGATCGATAATGAGCGCGATTAAATTCGGGACTGATGGTTGGCGGGCGGTGATCGCGGAGGATTTTACTTTCTCCAATGTCCGTCTTGTGGCCCAGGCCATTGCGCAGTATATGGAGGAGGCGGGGTTGGAGAAACGCGGGCTTGTGATTGGGTACGACAACCGTTTTCTTTCGGAGCGCTTTGCTGCCGCCGTGGCCGAAGTCATGGCAGGGAACATGATTCCGGCTTGGCTGGCCGTCGCAGCTACTCCGACTCCCGTAACTGCTTATGCAATTAGGGAGCTGGAGGCAGGGGGTGCCGTGATGATCACGGCGAGCCATAACCCTCCCGAATACAACGGGATTAAATTTATCCCCGCGTACGCGGGCCCCGCAGTTCCTGAAATCACGGAAGCGATCGAGAAGAACATCCGGCTCTTAAAGGATCCCGGCGCGGTACGGAGTCTCCCCCTCGCTGCTGCCCGGGAAAAAGGGCTCGTCCGGGATTATGATGCGAAACCAAAGTATCTTGCCCACCTCCGGCAGCTCCTTGATTGCAGGGCTGTTTGCCGGGGCAACCTGAAAGTTGTGCTTGATCCGATGTGGGGAGCGGGAATCGGCTACGTAGAGGAACTTTTGCGGGATGCGTGCGAGAACCTCGAAATCATCCATAACTACCGGGATGTTTTATACGGGGGTTTTCTTCCCGAACCCACTGCTGTTGCGCTTGCTGAACTTAAAGAAAAGGTTTTGGCGGCAAGGGCGGACCTGGGTCTTGCTTTGGATGGGGACGCCGACCGTTTTGGCGTGATTGATCGGGATGGAAGTTATATTACCCCGAATGAAGTTTTGTATTTGCTTCTCCACTACCTCCTCGAGTACCGGCGCTGGCGGGGGGCGGTGGCCCGGACTGTCGCCACAACCCATATGTTGGACCGGATTGCCGGGGACTACGGGCTTCCGGTTGTCGAAACCCCGGTCGGGTTCAAGTACATCGGGCAGTCTCTCATCCACCACCACAGTATTTTAGGGGGAGAGGAAAGCGGGGGCCTGAGCATCCAGGGGCACGTCCCGGAAAAAGACGGAATTCTCGCCCTTGCCTTGATTGTTGAGATGGTTGCCGCAAGGGGCAAATCTTTAAGGGAGTACCAGGCCGAGGTCCATACAAAATTCGGCCGCCTTGTCAGCGTCCGGCTTGATCTGAAGTGCGATCCTGTCCAAAAAGAGGAGATCTTGGCACGGCTGCAGGAGTGGTCCCCGGAGCGCCTTGACGACTGGCAGGTCAAGGAACGCAGCACCAGGGACGGCGTCAAGCTTCTCCTCCAGGATGGCAGTTGGGTTTTGGTGCGGGCTTCAGGAACGGAACCGCTGTTCCGGGTCTACGCGGAGGCGCCTGATGAAGAAAAGCTCAAGAGGCTCCAGGAAAGTGCGCGGAAAGTCCTAGGTCTTGAGCCTTAGCAGACTCCGGGGAAGTCCTTAAAAATTGGTTTTTTCTTATCGAATTTGCAGGAAGTTTCCTTTATTATGTCGAATTGTACAACAAAGCCATTAAATGGCGGGGTTGGGATTATGCTTCTATTTTTGCCCGGTTAAACGGCAGGAGGGTACACAAGATGGAAATTGAGGCGCTGGACCGGGTTGTTAAAGAAACTATTGATGCCATTGAAAAAGGGAAAGAAGCCATTTTTGATATTGCGGAGAGTGCCCGGAGCGAAGTCGAGCGGGTCAAAAAGGAACTCATGGCGATCAAACAGGAGACGCTGGAAACGATTCAACAAGTTGACCGTTACACCTATTTGGAGAAACAGGCCCGCATTCGGTTGATGGAGGTCAGCCGCGATTTCCACAAGCACAGCGAAGAAGCAATCAAAGAAGCCTACGATTCCGCAAAGGAAATCCAGATCCAGCTCTTTGTTTTAAAGGAAAAAGAAAAGAATTTGCGCCAGCGGCGGGATGAGCTGGAGCGGAGCTTGAAGCGCCTCTCTCGCACCGTTGAGAAAGCAGAAACGCTGGTCACCCAGGTCGGGATTGTCCTGCAGTTTCTCCAGGGCACCTTAAAAGAAATTAACTTGAAACTTGAAGACATGCAGCGGCAGCAGCAGGTTGGACTGAGGATTATTCAGGCTCAAGAGGAGGAGCGGCGGAGGGTAGCGCGGGAAATTCACGACGGACCGGCACAGGCTTTAGCGAATGTTGTATTACGCGCAGAGTTTTGCGAACAGCTTCTGGCGCGGGACGCGAGCCGCGTGAAGAGCGAATTGGTCCGGCTTAAGGAAATGGTGAGAAGCTGCCTCCAGGACATTCGCAAAATAATTTACGACCTGCGGCCCATGGCGCTCGATGATTTGGGTCTGGTGGGGGGGCTCCGGCGCTTGCTTGAGGATTGCGAGGAGCGCTCCGGCCTCTCGAGTGAACTTCTTTTTTTTGGGAGCGAAAGGCGGTTAGGCAGGACCTATGAAGTTGCCGTCTTCAGGATTGTTCAGGAAGCCCTCAATAATGTTTTAAAGCACGCCGAAGCGAGGCAGGTTATTGTGAAATTGGAGCTCCTTTTAGAGCGGGTGGTTGCTGTAATCAGAGATGATGGCAAAGGATTTGATTTCCAGGCCGTGGAGGCTCAAGGCGACCACTATGGCTTGTTAAGCATGCGGGAGCGTGCCCAGTTGCTGGAGGGAGAATTGCGGATTAATTCTGGACCCGGGCAAGGGACGGAAATCATCGTGAATATTCCCATAAAAGGGAGGGAAGAACCAGTTGGAGGAGATTCGGGTTCTTATTGCTGATGACCATCCCCTCGTGAGAGAGGGACTGCGGCATGTCCTGGAGCTGGATCCGCGCTTGAAAGTGGTCGGGGAAGTTGGAGACGGGCAGGGGGCAATTAATCTCGCCCGCACCATCCGTCCGGATGTAATTCTCATGGATTTAAAAATGCCGGGGACGGGGGGAATCGAAGCGAGCCGCGTCATCCGGCGAGAGCTTCCGGAGATCAGGATTATTATCCTCACGGTTGTCGAGGATGAGGAAATTCTCGAAGTAATTCGGACCGGCGCCTCGGGATATTTGCTTAAAGATGTGGAACCGGGAGAAATTTTAAAAGCAATCTATAACGTTATGGAGGGAAAGCCCGCTCTTCACCCTGTGGTTACAGGCAGACTGCTGGGTGAACTCAACCGCCTCAGTACGCCTGCCCGCGCAGAGGATAGGATCAGCGCCCTTACAAAAAGAGAAAAAGAGGTGCTTGCTTTAATTGCCAGCGGGGAGTCCAACCGCAATATTGCCCGCAAGTTGTTCATCAGCGAAAAAACGGTGAAAAATCACATTACCAGCATCTTTCGGAAGTTGAAAGTGGAAGACCGCACCCAGGCCGCCATTTACGCCATTAAGAAAAGGATGGTGGAAGTCTAGCTTTTAACCCTCCCTTTTCCCCCGGCATATACTGAGGAGGGGAGAAGGGAGGGAAAGCCTTGGCCTCGGGTTTATTATGGGTTCTCGTTTATATATTAGCCCTTTACGGGCTGATTTTGTTTGCCTGCCAGATTGCCCGCCTTTTTCGCCGCCGCGCAGACGCTGGCCCCTGCGCGAGCCTGCTCTTTATCGTCCGGAACCAGGCCTCGATTATTGAAGGTTTGGTTCGGGATATCCTTTCTTTTTACCGCGCGCTCATACCTTCCTTTGAGCTGATCGTGGTAGATGACGCTTCCCGCGACGAAACACCTCAAATTTTACAGCGTTTAAGCCGGGGAGCCCCTTTCCAGTTTATTCCCATGCGCGAACACTTGCCGGACGATAAACCCCTTGAGGTGGGACTGCGCGCCTGCCGGGGGGAGGTGATTTGTTATTTCCACCTTACCGGAGAGGTGCACCCCCGCCTGATCACCCGGCTTGTGGAGCGCCTCTTAAAGGGGGAGGCGATCAAGGCCCCCTTTGAACACTGCGCCGTTACCCTGATCAGAAGGGGAAAACCGGGGGCGAAACCGGGCTGCAACTGAAGCCTTGGGCAAAGAGGAGAAGCGCGCCGGGGCCGCGTCCGGGCGCGGGCAAGAGCGAAATTGGTTGGGATTATAGTTGTATTAAAAAGTTGAAACCAGAGTCCTAGCACGTAGCGACTTGAGAGGGATTTTACGGGTTAAAAAATGCTGTTACAATTTACGCAGGATTTAGCAGCAAGTTAGGCAAATTTTTTGCCGGCCATCGTTTTGCGCGAGCGGTAGAGGGAGCAGGATTAAAACAGGATTAAAAAATGCAAAATTAGAGCGGAGGGGGTGAGAGTCGTGCGGCAAGTTCTCAAGAGGCTGGTGCGGGAGGAAGATGGACAAACCTTAACGGAATATGGGATCCTTCTTGCTCTAATT
>DAOURU010000197.1 GCA_030627585.1 Bacillota bacterium | reverse complement strand
GATTTTTTCTATATAAACTTCAGCGGCAGGAACCGAACCTGTTTTTTCAATGATCTCCTGGACCCTGCCTAAGTGGCCCTCAGTTCCCTTTAACTCAACATTGAGAGTGAGTAAACTGCGATAATCCTGCGCCAGGCTTTCAAGCGCCTGCAGCTGGTTCTCCGCATGCTCTAAAAATTCAAGTTTCGCGATGACCCTTTGCGTTCTCTCGAGGGCTGTTCCTAGCTCATTCCACTGGCTTTGAAGTTCACGCAAGGCTTCAATGGTTCCCGCAATTGCTTCCGCCCGGGAAATTGCCGCCCCCAGGCGCTTAATCCTCTCCTCAAGCTCAGGCAGATGGTCGTAGGCATGAAGCGCTTCCTGAAGATCCTGGAGCTTGAAACTGCACTGGTTCTCCTCTTCCCGTAGGCGCCGCAATTCAGTTCCCACGGATTTTTGGGCCCAATCGAGGATGTGCACCCCGCCCAGTTGCCCGATCACCTTGGCCCGGATGGCCCCGTTTTCAGCCAGCAAAAAAGGTGCTTCCAGTTGGGCTCCGAAATTCAATTCAACCTTATTACGCTCATCTATCAGCACCTTCCGGATTCCTGAGGCCAGGATGATTTCAAGCGGAATCTCGCCTCCGAAACCCTCAAAAGGCTGTTCCTCTTCACCCGGCCGCTGTAAAAGATAGCGGTTCTTCCCTCTTGTATCCCGGAGGCGTGAAATCTTTGTCCCGTCATCCAATTCAACAAGCACACGGCAGATGCGCGCCCCTACCCGGATAAAATTCGCGCCTTTCGGCTCGTTGTAAAAAAGCCAGCGGAGCGCCCTGACGAGAGCCGATTTTCCGTAGTCAGAGGGCCCTACAATCACGTTTAAACCGGATCCCAACTCAAGTTCCGTATGCTCATGAGACTGAAAATTATCTACAACTACCCTCCGCAGAAAAGTCATTCTTCCTCCTCCCCGCGTGCATGCGCCTCCTCAGCCAAACTAATGCGCCGCAGCGCTTCTTCTTTTACTTTCCGGTCAAGTTTTTCCGCCTGGGCAATCTCCTCAACCAAAAGCCGGACATCGGTGCGCTGGTAAGAACCTGCCGCTTTCACCTCGGCAAGGTAACCGGTCAGCCGCTGCTCCCGAAAGGTAGCCTCTTCTAAACGGCTCCGGTCAAGGACATCCTCACCCGGCGGAGCGCTCCTTAAACGGATCTTTTCATAAGTGGGTCTGCTTCCGGAGAAATCGATGATGATCACCTGAACCGGCCGCGCGATTTCGGCAGGATGGTTGGAAAGCCGGGCGAGCGCCCCGGGATTAAGAAAAAATTTTCCGTCTTTTTCGACATCAGGGAAACCCAGATGATTGTGGCCCGCCAGGGTAAAATCGGCTTCCGTTTCCCAAATCTGCTCAACCAGGGTGTAAAAGGGGCCGGGGAAGCAGACACGGTCCAGCAGCATCCCGTGGACAAGGTGGATTGCATAATCGCAGTCTTTTTTCTGGACAACGTAATCTTCTTTCGGATCCCGGCGGTCCATCTCGAAATGATAGCCCTGCCCCGTCAACTGGACCCGGATTCCGTTCTTTTCTAAATATACCGGATTTCTTCCGACTAAATGCACGATCCCTAAACGCGCCGCAAAACCCAGCATCGTGCGGGGCAACGTCTCCTGGTTATGCCCAAACAGGTCGTGGTTTCCGGCAATAATGTAAATCGGGGCCGGGAAACGCTGGTATATTTCCAGGTAATCAGCACAGACGCTCAGCGAGGGGGCAGGAACGTCAAAAAAATCCCCTCCGTGCAAAACACAATCAACCTCCCACTCCCGGGCAATTTCCAACACCTCCTGAAGCTTCACCGTTAAGGTAGCGGGAAAATGGTCCTTCCGGTTTGCGGGGGTAGTACCCCTTTTATGATCGTCGGTAAGAAACAAGAACCGCATTTTGCACCTCAATCTCCCGAAAAAGAGTATACAGGGCCAAAGGGCCCCTCTTCTTTTTTGAGCCTCCCGGCAGCAACAAATTCTTCCAGCCACTCCTGAACCTCATTAAAGGTCACAGGCCGGTTCAAGGCCCGCTCGAAATCGGGAAGGTATAAATTAATCTGTCCGGCATGCAAAGGCAAATATTGAGCAAGAAGGCGCCAGATCTCTTCCTGTACCGCCTCGAATTCCTCCTCCAATTCGGCAAAGGGATTCACCGTATGGGGAGCGCTGGTCCGGGCGCAGCGAATCCGTACCGCGACAGTCCTTCCGATGACCGCCGAAGAAACAAAAGCCGTCCCGGAACTCAAGTAAGGGAGGCGCTCCGCCTCTTCCCGCGTAATGTCGGTCTCTTCTTTGATGACATCAATATCGTGGCCCCTTACCGTGCGAAAGATGATCTTTGTGTTTAACTGGGCTGTTACCGTCCCGTCAAGGAGCGCGGGGCGCTGGGTAGCCAGGATGAGAAAGACGCCGTACTTCCGGCCTTCTTGAGCCACTTCCCGGAAAATCCCGCGTGCCGGTGCATTGATCTCAAAACTCTTCGGGGCGAAATGATGGGCCTCGTCTGTCACAATTAGAAAGGGCGGGAACTTTTCCCCGGGCGCTTCCCCGCGCTGCAGGGCATCCTGATAGCTCCGCCGGAGCCTGTATAACTTGCGCACCAGGTAAGCGCTAAAAACTGCCAGAAGCCAAACAGGCCCCCGGATTACGGTAAGGCGGCAGCGCCTTAAAGCGCTGACAATCGGCTCGATATTTTTTCGGAAGATCCCTTCCCGCTCCAAACGGTAAAGACGCCAGCGAATCCCGCGCAGACTGCTGGGGTGGCCAGCCTGTCGGGACATCACTTCCAGGGTTTTTTCATGGCGCGAATTTTCCCCAAACTTGCGCCGGATTCGCTCCCTTGTTTCCTCCTCCCTTTCCGCCAGTCCGATCAGGTCCTCCAGCTTCTGCGCAAAACTCAGAAAGGAATCTCGTTCCTGGTGGACTGTTTTCAGGGCATTATCCATCCCTTCCGTGTAATTCGCGCCGGCTGCCTGGATGAGGGATGCAAGCTCGTTGCTGTTAAGATCCTCAAAATTCACGCCCGTGTCGCAGCCTACAGTAAGAATCTCCGTCCGGGCGGCATAAGCCCTGGCCCAATCCTCTTCGATTCCTTCAAAAGGATTTGAAAAGCTCATTTCATAATGAGGATCAAAAACCAGGGCGGGGATTTTCTTTTCTAACAGCTCCTCCAAAATTACCCGCATTCCGAAGGATTTTCCCGAACCCGAACCGCCAAAAATTCCGATATGAGGGTATTCCTGCATGGCGCGGTAATCAAAGATGAAAGGCACACCGCTCTGGGGCAACACCCCCCGGCCTTTCACATAAAGAGGGGAAATCTCCTGTAGATCTGCAGGCAATCCCGTTCTTAATTCCTCTGTCCCCAGGAGTACCCCGAGG
>DAOURU010000164.1 GCA_030627585.1 Bacillota bacterium | reverse complement strand
AAGTTTCAATATGAATCCAAAAACCGGAATCGAAAACAACTCTCTTTTCGCCATAAAATACACCTGCCGGGGAAGGGCGCTTCCCACAACAACAGGATCCCAGTAGCTAACATGATTCGCGACTACAATTACAGGACCCTCCGCCGGAAAGTGTTCTAAACCCTGGATATCCCAGCGCCAAAAAAAAGCAAATAAAAAACGGAACAAGGTCGCCAAAACCTGTAAAACACGGCTAACCTCCTCCGCAAACATCCAGGATCTTAACTACCACTTCTTCAACACTCAGTTCCGTACAGTCAATCACAATGGCATCAGGGGCAGCTTTTAACGGACCGGCCTCCCGCTTGAGATCCATCTCGTCGCGGAAGATAAATTCACGGTGCAACTCCTCTTTGTCAAAAGATTGTACCTGGCTGTTGAGTTCTTGTTCCCGCCGTGCCAACCGTACATCTAAAGCGGCAGTTAAAAAGAACTTATAGTCTGCATCAGGCAACACGACAGTTCCAATGTCGCGCCCCTCCATCACAACCCCGCCATTTTTTGCAAACCTGCGCTGGCACCGAACAAGATGGCTGCGAACATGAGGAACTGCCGCAACCCAAGCAACCATTTGAGAAACCTCTCGTGTCCTTAAAAAAGGGGATACATCTTCACCATTGCACCAGAGTTCAATCACGCCACTTCTTAAATGCTGCACCAAAGAAAAATTGGTGTCTCTGGTAAGGGCGGCAAGAGATGTCTCCTTGCGAAAATCCAGCGCTGCTTTTAAGGCCAGATAGGTCACCGCCCGATACATGGCTCCTGTATCAACATATAAAAAATTAAGTTTTGCTGCCACTGCCCTCGCAACCGTACTTTTTCCCGAGCCGGCAGGGCCGTCAATCGCGATATTCGGAATGCGGGGCATTGCAATCATCACTCCCCGCATATTCTATCATAAGTTTTGGAATCTGGCTAGATTTCCAGGCAGGCTCCCAAATTCCGAAGCAGAGGAGCAAAGCCTGGGAAAGAAACTTCAATACACTGGAAATCGCGAATAGTAGTTTCACTTTTTGCGATTAGCCCCGCAATGGTAAGAGCCATCGCAATGCGGTGGTCTCCCCAGGAATTGAGCACTGCGCCCTGGAGGGTTCGACCGCCCCTAATCCGCAGGCCATCCGGTTTCTCTTTAATATCAGCCCCCATTTTTTGCAACTCAAGCACCATCACTTTTAAACGGTCTGTTTCCTTTACTCTGAGTTCTACGGCATCAGAGATTTCCGTAAAACCCTCGGCGGCTGCAGCGGCAACTGCAAGAACGGGAATTTCATCTATGACGCGAGGAATTAAGTCACCTTTTATTTCTATACCTTTCAGGCGCGAAGCTTGAACTCTCAGATCTGCAACAGGTTCTCCCCCCTGCATTCGTTCATTCTTGACAAAAAATTTCGCTCCCATTCTTTCCAGAACTTCAAGGACACCGGTACGGGTCGGATTAATTCCCACATTCTGAATGAGAAGATCACTTTCCGGAAGAATACTTGCCGCAACCAACAGAAACGCTGCCGAAGAAAGGTCCCCCGGGACATCTACCTGCTGTCCTCGCAGCCGAACATTCCCCTGAATCCGAACCGTCAGATCATCCACCTCAATCGCGGCCCCAAAGGTCCTTAACATTCGTTCTGTATGATCTCGAGAAAGTGCGGGTTGGATTACTGTTGTCGTTCCTTCAGCATTTAAACCGGCAAAAAGAACAGCTGATTTAACCTGGGCGCTTGCAACGGAAGGCCGGTAACTGAGGGGAGCCAGATGAGGAAAGCCTTTAATGGCGAGAGGGGCCTTGAGCCCTTTGGCACGGCCCCAAATTTGCGCTCCCATTTTTTGCAAGGGATGGACAACCCTGCCCATCGGGCGCCGGCGTAAAGACTCATCCCCGGTAATTACCGCAAAGAGGTCCTGACCGGCTAAAATCCCCAACAAAAGCCGGATTGTTGTCCCGGAGTTTCCTGCATCGAGGATGTCCTCAGGTTCTTCGAACCCATTCAAACCCTTGCCGGTGATGTGAACCAAACCATTCTCTAGTTTAATTTTTACTCCCAACCCTCTCAGACACCGAAGGGTGCTTAAACAATCGGCTCCCTGCTGGAAATTTTTAATTGTTGTTGCTCCTTCAGCGAGGGCGCCAATTAAAGCTGCCCGGTGGGAGATTGATTTGTCGCCGGGAACCGTACAGGAACCCGTTATTTTTCCCCCTGGAATCACTCTTAACTGCATCGGAGCGCCTCCTGCTTAATTAACGTCTTTTGACAATAATCCCTTTTTCGCGCAAGGCGTGCAAAGCCAACTCCGCTTCCGCTTCTGTGGCAAAAGCCAGCCTGATCGTGCCTCCATCTCCTTCTCTGACGCGCAAAATTTCAATATCTATAATGTTGATTCCCTTTTTTCCAAGAATTCCTGTTACATGTGCGATGCTGCCGGGACGGTCGGGTACTGTTACGACAACCTCATAAACCGCCGGAAGAAACCCTCTCAATTTAAGAGGAATTTTCTCTCTTTCCTGCCGCGCTCTTTCCAGAGCAGCAGCAAGGGCATCCCAATCCTCTTGTTCTAAACAATCTTCCATTTTCCTTAAAATTTCCCGGAATTGCCGGCATGTATTAATGATGTATTCCCGGTTGCTGGCATAAATATCCCGCCAAATCGAAGGGTGCCCTGCTGCAATCCGGGTCACATCACGAAACCCTCCCGCAGCCAGGAGCAAGGTTTCGGGGCGGTTGGAAGCAAGCTTGCCGGCGTAATTCATTAAAGAAACGGCTAAAAGGTGCGGCAGGTGGCTTACCGTAGCTACAATATAATCGTGCTCCTGCGGAGAAAGATAAAAGCTTCGTGCCCCTATTTCATCAACAATCTCTTCAAGCTCGGCAAGGGCCCGGGAATCGGTGCGGGGTGTAGGGGTTACAACATATAAAGCGTTTTCAAAAAGATAGCGGTCGGCCCCTCTAATCCCCGCATACTCAGAACCGGCCATGGGGTGCCCCCCGACGAAACGGGATGAAAAGATTTCTTCAAGCTTTGCCACAATCAGTCCCTTTGTGCTTCCAACGTCGGTAATGACGGTCGAAGGAGCAACAAAATCTTTAATCTTCTCCGCGACCTTAAAGATTTCTCCGATTGGTACTGCCAGAAACACAACATGGGCACCTCTGACACCTTCGCAGCAGTCCCGGGTGCCTTCAGTAAGAGCCTTAGTTTCTTCTGCTATTTGAAGAGTGAGGGGATCCCGATCCACTCCCACAACATGATAATTTCCCGTTTCCACCAGCGCCATACCCAGAGAAGCACCGATGACACCTAACCCGATAATCGCTATTTTTTTCTTCTTCATAGGGATCACCTCTAGCAGTCAACACCTGGGGCGCATGGGTAGGATCCCAAACTTTTAAGCATTACCGTATCCTGCTCCAATTTTTGTAAAACCTCCCGGAGGGGCGATAAAGCAGCATGCCCCATGCAATCCAAAAAAAAGATGTAATCACCCAACTCTTTTTTTGCGGGGCGGGACTCAATCCTCGTCAAATTGATGGAAGCTGCGGCAAACTTCCCCAGGATCTCATAAAGCCCCCCCGGGCGATCCTCGGGGAGAGCCAGCAGAAGTGAGGTTTTGTCCCTCCCTGTAGCCGGAACAAAGCCTTTGGAGAGAACAAGAAACCGCGTCTTGTTTCCAGGATTGTCTTGAATTTCCGGGGAAAGTACCGTTAAGCCGTACATTTCGCCTGCCTCCCACCCCCCGATGGCGGCCCAACCCGAAGGGGCATCCTTTACCAGACGGGCGGCCTCGGCTGTGCTTGAAACCAGCTGCACTTTTGCGCCCGGAAAATTTTTACGAAGATACTGGTAGCACTGGGCGAAAGCATGAGAGTGGGTCACCAAAACTTTTATTCTCTCTT
>DAOURU010000114.1 GCA_030627585.1 Bacillota bacterium | reverse complement strand
AGGGCGTCCATCATAATCAAAAGCTCCATCACATTCTCATTGACCGGGGGACAGGTAGGCTGGATCAGGAAAACATCAGCACCCCGGACGCTTTCATTAATTCCGACACTGATTTCCCCGTCACTGAAGCGCGATACCCGGACGCTTCCCAGCGAAATACCCAGATACTCCGTAATTTCCCCGGCAAGCCCGGGATTGGCATTTCCTGTAAAAATCTTGAGTTTTTTTGTATAAAGCGGCGCACCGAGCCCCTCTCCTGCTCCTCTAAATTCCATCCGTTTTCCCCTTCTTTTCTTTTTGTTTCTTTCCTTTTTTCTTCGCCCAGTTTGGAATCACAACCTGCCGCGCCCGCTCTACACCGAGGGCATCAGGCGGAATATTCCTTGTAATGGTAGACCCGGCGCCGGTTGCTGCGCCTTTCCCGATGGTTACAGGAGCAACAAGGTTCGTGTTGCTGCCGATGAATGCTCCGTCTTCGATGCGGGTCACGTGTTTTTGAACCCCGTCGTAATTGCAGGTTATCGTCCCGGCGCCCACATTCACGCCAGAGCCAATCACCGCGTCGCCGACGTAGCTTAAGTGGGGGATCTTGCTTCCCGCGCCTACAGTCGTCTTCTTTAACTCTACAAAATCCCCGACCTTAACCCCCTCGGCCAGGACGCTCCCGGGCCGGAGGTAAGCAAAGGGGCCGATCTGGCAGCGGTCTCCCACGGTGCAGGCGACCACGACAGAGTTCTGGACCCCAACAGAATCTCCCAGCGTACAGTCTACAAGCCGCGCCGCGGGCCCGAGCAGGCACCCTTGACCGACCTTCGTTTTCCCCTCAATGAAAGTAAAAGGATAGATGATCGTATCCCGCCCTATTTCCACTCCCCGGTCGGGATAGGTTGTCGCCGGATCGAGGATCGTGACGCCGGCCTCCATTAAGCGCAAACATTCCCGCTGCCGGAGGAGGGCCGCCGCAGCTGCGAGCTCCTGTCTGGTGTTGATTCCCTGGGTTTCTTCGGGGGGTGCGGTTACGGCAGCAATACTTTGCTGCCTGGCGCGCAAAAACCCGATACAGTCTGTAAGATAATACTCCCCCTGCTTGTTTTCAGGGCGCAGCGCTGCAACCGTATCCTCCAAAGATTGCCTGGCAAACACATAGGTCCCTGTGTTGACCTCCTGAATCTCTTTTTGCGCGGCTGTCGCGTCGCTTTCTTCGATAATCGCCTCCACGAGATTCTTCTCATCCCGCAGGATGCGCCCGTAACCCCGCGGATCTGCAAAGCGGCTGGTAAGCAGAGAAACAGCGGCTCCTGCAGCGCGCCGGGCCTCAAGCAGCCGGAGCAAAGTTGGAGCGGTAATGAGAGGTGTATCGCCGCATAAGACAAGAACCTCCCGGCACTCGGAAGAAAGAAGCGGGAGCGCCTTTGCCACGGCGTCCCCTGTTCCCCGGGGCTCCGCCTGGAAGGCGTATTGATATCCCGGCCCCAGTACCGCCTGGACAAGTTCTCCTTTTTGGCCGACAACGATAATAATTTCTTTGACGCCGGCTTCTGCGACGGCATCCAGGACATGGCGAATCAGGGGTGCTCCCGCAATGCGGTGCAGTACCTTCGGAGTTTCCGACTTCATCCGTTTCCCCTCGCCTGCAGCCAGGACAATCGCACCTACCCCCTGCATCAAGCCTGACCCCCTTCTCTGACCCCCTGTTTGATGGAGCGGGGATCCAAATCGGTATTATTTTATTCCAGTTGCAAGGAAAATTGCAGGGAAAACCTACCGGATTATTTTTTCGACATTTAAGCATCTATCTCCTTCGGAACTTCAAGGGAGTCGAAGCATCCGGCAAAAAGAAGGCGGGCGTTTGCAGGCAAACGCGCAATAAAAAAGGGGATGAACCCCTTTTCCTCGCGTAATTTCGACCTCTTGCGAAGTAATTTCGACCCGCAAACAATCCTCCCTCACAGGGAGGCCCTCCTTTTCCCCTTCCCCAAAAGAAGGATTCCTGCTGCGGAGGAGTTAAATTGACTCCTGATAGGCTTTTAAAACCGCACTCTGGATCAGTTCCCTCGCATCTGACGAAATGGGGTGGGCTATATCCCGAAATTCTCCCGCCGGTGTCCGCCGACTCGGCATGGCCACGAAAAGCCCTCTTTGCCCCTCTACCACTTTCACATCGTGAACCACAAAGGCATCATCGAAGGTCACGGAGCAAACGGCCTTCATCTTCCCCTCCTGGTTAACCCTCCGGATCCGCACATCTGTCACTCGCATCCCCTAGACCACCCTCTCCTGCCTCAGGTTTTCTGTTGGTGAATGTATTCTCCATCACATCGAAGATTCCTGCTGAATCTCATGAAATTCTTCACAATCCCCGGCCGCCTGATAATGTCAGTTTTCGGACGGAGCAAGCAAACGCCGCGCCAGCGCCAGATCCGCCGGTTTATCAACATCGACGCCGATTTCGGGATAAGAGGTGATGACGGCCGCCCCGCACGCCCCGAGCAATTCGGAAACCCGCTGCTCGGCCTCCCTTACCGAAAGACGCCCAAAGAGGTACTTCCATAAAACTCCGAACCCGACCAGCCGGGCGAGGGCTGCCGGCTTTTTACGGAGGCGGATGAATTCCGCGGCCTTCTCCATACACGCCTGCAAAATTCTTCTATCCACAAGAAACATATTTCCCCCCGTAAAGACCCCCTCCTGGAGCCGGGCATAGGTGCGCCTAACGCCGGGAAACCGGCTTTCTGCTGTTTCACGGGGAATAATCGGGTAATAAAAATCTGCCTCCCGCTCCCGGCACTTGTTGAGAAAATCCGCCACGGCGGCAGGTGTCAGGAAGGGAATATCCCCTGCACAGGCCAGAACCCAGGGGGTTCCTTCCGCTAAGGCTGCCACTCCCAGAGCAAAACTCTCCAAAGGGGAAGCGCCCGCTGAAGCGAGCAGCAGACCGGGCTCTTCTCCATAGAGCCCGTGAAGCTCCTCCGGTCCTACTAAAACAATTTTTTGAATCTCTGGACAGCTTTTGAGGGCATCCATAACATAATCCACCATCAAGCGCGGGCCGATCGGGAGCAGGGCTTTGCTCGGCGCCGCGCCTGCCGGGGAAAATGCAGCTCGAAAGCCTCCATCTCCATCTCCCGCCAGGATTACCGCGTCAACCCTATCAATCACTTTTTCGCCTCCCCTGGGTGATTTCTTCTCTTTCCTGTTTGCGGCGCACCGCTTCCAGCAGGCTGTTTTCCGCGTTCTCAATGTGCTCCTGCGCCAGCTTCTGGGCCTGGGCAATATTTCGTTCGGCAACCGCCTCCACGATCTTACGGTGCTCCTCCAGGGCTTCGCTCATCCGGCCCGGATAGGCAAGAGATGCCGCCCGAAAGCGCTGAATCTCGTCCTGAAGGTTGCTTAAAATCTGAATCAGGCGCTGGTTCCGGCTCATGCGATAAAGAGCATCGTGGAATTTAGTGTCTGATTCCACAAAAAGTGAAAGGTTTTCATCTTCAATGATCTTCGCTTTGCGCACGAGAATCCGTTCCAGCTCTTCGAGTTCGTCCCCGGTTACCCGTTCTGCCGCCAGGCCGGCCGCGAGAGCCTCGAGAGCAGCCCGGACCTCAAAGACATCGGCGATATCTTTGAGTGAAATCCCTGCTACATAAGCCCCCTTGCGGGGTACCATCACAACAAATCCTTCCAGTTCTAATTTTCGGATCGCCTCCCGGACCGGAGTCCGGCTTACCCCCAGTTCTTCGGCCAACTGGATTTCCATCAGCCTTTCACCGGGACGCAAGGTACCGTTGATAATCGCCTCCCGGAGGGTGTCGAAAACAACTTCTCTTAATGGTTTGTAAGTATCAAGCTTGACAGGTACCAATCTCCTCTCCTTTTTTTCCATCAGTTGCTGTTATCCCCTTCCCTGTTTTTAATCTCGTCTGCATTGACGGTTTTACAGGCGAAAACCTCATCCTCTCCCCCGGCAAGCTGCCGGGCCGCCAGGTAAGCCTCTTCTTCGCCCGGGAAAACACCGAAGACCGCGGGCCCGCTCCCGGCCATAAGTGTTTTTTCCGCTCCCAGTTCCTGCAGCCGGGACATCCGGTCGCGCACCGCCTGGTAGGCGCGGGCCGTTACCTTTTCCAGATCGTTCCCCAGGGCGGCGAGCACCCCGCCCCGATCCTTCCGGACTAGAGCGTCAAGGAGCTTCGGGGTCCGGGAACTTCCCGTGCCGGGACGGAAGCGGGCATAAACCTCCTTCGTTGGAACCTCAAAATTTGGCTTGACCAGGACAAGCCAGAAGGGAGGAAGCGGAGGAAGGCGTGAAACAACTTCCCCCCGCCCCCGCGCCAGGACCGTCCCTCCCAGGATAAAAAAGGGGACATCAGAACCCAGCCGGGAGGCGCAAGGAATCACCTCCTCTTCCTTGAGCCCAAGCCGGTACAAGAGATTGGCCCCTTTAAGGGCAGCCGCGGCATCGCTGCTCCCCCCTCCCAAACCTGCCGCCACCGGAATTCTTTTTTCGATTTTTAATTTTACTCCCCCGGGGAGCCGGGGGAGTAAGAGCGCGAGCGCCCGGTAGGCTAAATTATCCGGGCCTTCGGGGACCCCGGGAGAAGTGCAGCTTACGGCAATTCCCTTTTCTGCCCGCGTAAAGGTGAGGAGGTCGGCGATGCCTACCGTCTGCATCACCGAGCAGATTTCATGATACCCGTCAGGCCGCTTTGGACCCACGTCCAGGGTCAGGTTGATTTTGGCAAAAGCCAGGAGGTGAAGGGCCGCCAAACTCCTACCCACCTTTCTTTAATAAACCTCTTTTGTTTTCATGCCTCTTTTTCTTCTCTTAAGTAAATTAAATATTCCAAACACAAATTCCTTTTTTGCGCCGGACAACTGAATCAAATTCAGCTTTGAAAAACGGCCTTCTTTTTCTCTT
>DAOURU010000156.1 GCA_030627585.1 Bacillota bacterium | reverse complement strand
TTCTCACGAAACGGTAACAACAGTTCCCAGAAAGCTGGTGCTTATCGGTACATCGACAGGAGGACCTAAAGCACTCCATGAAATCTTACCCAAGCTGCCCAAAAAGGTACCCGCTGCCTTTATTATTGTCCAGCATATGCCTCCGGGATTTACGCGCTCTCTAGCAGAACGTCTTGATCAAATATCTGAAATTCATGTTAAAGAGGCCGAAGACCAGGAAAAAGTCATCTCAGGTACCGCCTACATTGCTCCCGGTGATTATCATTTGCTTTTGGATTCTCTTTCTTCTCAGCAAAATGTTCCCTTATTGCGCTTAAGCAAGGACCCGCCGGTAAACGGACATCGTCCCTCAGTAGACGTCCTGATGCAGTCGGCAGCAAAAGCCGATGGTTGGAATTTAATAGGTGTTATTTTAACGGGGATGGGTCGTGACGGGCGGGAGGGGATCCGGGCAATCAAGAAAAAACATGCAAAAATTATCGCGGAGGATGAAGCAACGGCAGTTGTTTTTGGGATGCCGAAGGCCGTAATTGAGGCGAAGCTGGTTGATCGCGTGCTGCCTCTTCACGCAGTGGCAGCGGAAATTATCCAGATGCTGAAGGCAGAGAGGACATAAAGGAGGATGAAACTATGGACTTATCTCAATACATGGATTTATTTTTAGCCGAAGCTAAGGAACATTTAGAATCTTTAGATGAAAATTTACTTAAGCTGGAGGGGAATCCGGAGGATGGCGAAGTGTTAAATGAAATTTTTCGCTCTGCTCATACCCTGAAAGGTATGGCCGCCACCATGGGATTCGAACAAATTACCGAGTTAACTCACGAAATGGAAAGCTCCCTTGCTCTCTTAAAAGAGGGCCGGCTTCACGTTACTCCTGAACTGTTCGATGTGCTTCTAAGATGTGTAGACACTCTCGACGCAATGATCCAAGATGCAAAAAGCAACGGTGAGCAGCCCTACCTCTCTTCCCTCATCAGCGAACTCCGGGGCATCAGCAAGCTTGGTGCTAATGCCCCAGATTTATCTTCCTCTCAACCGGAGCAATCCTCTTCAAAGCCCTTGGAATTTAATGAGCACGAGATCTTAGTTCTTAAGGCCGCAGAAAATAGCCAATATCAAGCATATTGCATTAAAATTGGATTGGCCCCTAATACTGTGATGAAATCAGTACGCGTCTTTATGGTTTTTCAGAACCTTGAAGAATACGGTCAAATTATTAAATGTCAACCACCCGTTCAAGATTTGGAGGAGGAACGCTTTGGAGATAGTTTTGAAGTAGTCTTTGTTTCCCAAACACCCCGCGAAACTATTTCCAAAGCTTTAGAAAAGATTGCAGAAGTACAGGTTCTCTCCATGCAGGAACTCAACTCTACTAATTTCGACAATCAAAAAGCGTTTCAGCAAGCAAAAACCGAAGCCCCCGGCAGCAATCAAGCTTCTTCTCCCACTTCTCGGGTTGGTCGAACTTTAAGAACAGTTAGGGTTGACATCGAACGCCTTGATAATTTAATGAATTTAGTAGGTGAACTGGTTATAAACAAAATACGGCTTGAACAAATCGGGCAAACTCACCGCATTACCGATCTTCTCGAGGCAATCGAGCAAATGGGCCGGCTTACAACGGATCTCCAATCTCTTGTCATGAAAGTTCGGATGGTTCCTATTGAACAGGTCTTTAACAGGTTCCCCCGCACGGTAAGAGATCTTGCCCGGGAAATGGGGAAAGATGTTCAATTTATGATAGAAGGAAAGGAAACCGAATTAGATCGTACTGTAATTGATGAAATTGGAGATCCCCTTGTTCATTTAATCAGAAATGCAATTGACCACGGAATCGAATGTCCTGAAGAAAGAGTGGAAGCAGGGAAAGCAAAAACAGCCACCCTCCGCCTCGCAGCCTACCATGAAGGAAACAACGTGATTATTGAAGTTGAAGATGACGGCCGGGGGATGGACCTGGACAAAATTCGAACCCGAGCAATTAATAAAGGCTTCTTTACAGAAAAAGAAGGGGAATATTTGGATGATGCTGCGGTGTTAAAAGTAATTTTTCAGCCGGGGTTTAGCACCGCCGATGTCGTAACCGATATATCCGGCCGCGGTGTGGGACTTGACGTTGTCAAGTCTACAATCGAATCTTTAAATGGAAGCATTGAAATTGACACGAAAAAGAAGGCGGGCACAAAAATTAAAATAAGTCTTCCTCTTACATTAGCAATTATCCAGGCTCTTCTTGTAAGTGTCGGGGGAGAGCTATACGCAATTCCCCTTAGTTCAATTGATGAAACTACATCTATTCTGCCTGGTCAGATTAAGACCATGCAAAATCAAGAGATAATGCTCCTCCGAGGAGCGGTATTGCCATTGGTTCGACTTCACCACCTGCTTGAAGTTCCACCGGTAACTTCAGAAGAAAATGAAGAGTTATACGTGGTTGTAGTTCGGAAAGGAGAACGCCGGATCGGGCTTGTTGTAGACCTTCTCGTGGGGCAGCAGGAAATTGTCATTAAAACGTTGGGCAAACTTCTGACAGGCATCCCTGGTATTGCAGGAGCTACAATTTTAGGAAGCGGTGAGGTTTCTTTAATTCTTGATATAAACAGTTTGTTTTAAATAGGGAAGGAGCAAAAAAATGCCTGATGGTCAAATGAATTTTAAAGACGAAATTCAATTGGTGGTTTTTTCGGTAGGGAAAGAGGAATACGGCTTAGATATTAGTCAGGTCCAGGAAATTAACCGCCTTCTTCCAATTACGAGAGTCCCCCGTGCTCCTGCTTGTATTGAAGGAGTCATAAACTTGCGGGGAGACGTGGTTCCGGTGATGAACCTGCACTCCCGCCTGGGACTTGGAATGAGAACAGATACAGATCGAACTCGGATTGTTATTACCCAGGTTCAAGGGATCTCGGTTGGCTTAATCGTTGATGAAGTTTTAGAGGTTCTTTCTTTGCGCAGCAGCACAATTGAACCGCCTGCGATGACAGGGATTTCGAATACTGGATATTTGCAGGGGATTGGAAAGATCGAAGGGCGTCTTTTGCTTCTGCTGGATTTAGTTTCTCTTCTCGACCTTAAAGAATCGGATGAAACGGTTGCATAAATAAGGAGGGGATGAGACTGGTCGGCGATTTTCGTTCTTTAAATCATTTCCAAATTGATGCGTTAAAAGAAATAGGAAATATTGGGGCAGGAAATGCGGCGACAGCCCTTTCCAAACTTATTAATGACCGGGTTGAAATGAGCGTACCTCGGGTCAGGATTCTTCCTTTCGCAAAAGTAGCCGAAATCCTGGGCGGGGAAGAGGTTTTTGTAGCAGGAATTTACTTGAGAATTTCAGGCTCAGCGCCTGGTGGAATTTTATTCCTTCTCCCTTTTGCTGATGCCAGATACCTTGTTAAGATTTTGCTGAAAAACCAAACAGGAGAAGTTTTGCATCCCTTAAGTGAACTCGAATGTTCCGCTCTCATGGAGGCAGGAAATATTCTAACCGGTTCTTTTCTGAACGCCCTGGCGATGTTTACTTCTTTATCGTACCTTCCCTCGGTACCAGCTCTTTGTGTAGACATGGCAGGAGCCTTACTTGGAACCGTTTTTCACGATCTTGGTAAAGTAGATGATTATGCCCTCTTTATCGAAACTGAATTTCGGTATCAAACAAATCATGTCGCAGGGTACCTTTTTTTTCTTCCGGAGGCGGATTCTTTTAATCGCATTTTAAGTAAGCTCGGGGTGAATACTTAGTGGGAGTAGTTTTAAAAGTAGGAATCGCCGAACTTAAAGCCGCGAAATCTCCTACTAACCTTTCCAGTGCAGGGCTCGGCTCCTGTGTTGGGATTTGCCTTTTTGATCCCGCGGCGAAAATTGGTGGTTTGGCACATATTATGCTGCCCGATAGTACGCAGGCCAGAAATTCGGATAACAAAGCAAAATTTGCTAATACTGCAGTTGGCGTCCTTATTGCTGAAATGCTCAAGTTGGGCGCGCTGAAAAATAGGATTGTAGCCAAAATCGCAGGTGGGGCGCAAATGTTTATTTTTCGAGACACAACAGATTTTATGCAAATCGGGGAACGTAATATCGAAGCCACGAAGAACGCGCTTAAAAAAGAGCAAATTCCCTTGCTTACCCAGGATGTTGGAGGGAATTACGGCCGCAGCATTGAACTCTGCACAGCAACAGGTAAACTTTATATTCGGACTATTGAGCATGGAGAGAAAATCA
>DAOURU010000054.1 GCA_030627585.1 Bacillota bacterium | reverse complement strand
GGGCAAGTCCTTTTTTTTGTGTTAGACTGAGAGCAGATCGAGTACGAAAAACACGAGATAAAGGGTGAGGGAAACTTGGCGGCAGAGGTATTTTACGCTGATTTAAGAGCGAAAAGCGGAGAAAATTTACTGGATAAAGTCGGCCGGCTTTTCGACCGCGCCGGCTTCGATGCTTTAATCAAGCCAAACGACCTGGTAGCGGTGAAAATTCACTTTGGAGAAAAGGGAAACACCGCTTATATCCGTCCCCAGTTTGCCCGGAAGGTTGTCGATAAAATCAAAAGAGCCGGGGGGTGCCCCTTCCTGACGGATGCCAATACTCTTTATGTGGGAAGCCGCTCCAATGCCTTAGATCACCTGGAGACCGCCCTTGAAAACGGCTTTGCCTATGCTGCGGTAGGCGCGCCAATCATCATTGCCGACGGGCTCCTGGGGCGCGATTCTGTTACTGTGCCTATAAACCGGAAACACTTCCAGGAGGCAAAGGTGGCCAGCGCCGCCTACTACGCCGACGCCTTGATCGCCATCACCCACTTCAAAGGGCACGAGGCGACAGGATTTGGAGGGGTCTTAAAAAATCTCGGCATGGGTTTGGGCGCGCGCGCCGCCAAGCAGGCCATGCACTCCGATGTCCTGCCCAGTGTCGATTCCGAAAAGTGCGTTGCCTGTGGGCGCTGCACGAGGTGGTGTCCGGCGGGAGCCATTACCCTGGAGGACACTGCTGTCATCGATTCTGAAAAATGCCTTGGCTGCGGGGAATGCACCATCACCTGCAACGAGGGAGCAATTGCCATCAGCTGGAAAACCAGTCCGGATGCAATCCAGGAAAAAATCGTGGAATATGTTGATGCCGTCTTGAAAAACAAAAAGGGGAAGGCGGGATTTATCACCTTCCTCGTTGATATCAGCCCGGAATGTGACTGCTGCACCTACAACGACACCCCAATTGTTCAAAATATCGGAATCCTGGCCGGCACCGATCCGATCGCCCTGGACCAAGCCTGTGTGGACCTGATAAATGCCCTCCCGACGCTTCCAGGATGCAAAATCGAACTTCCGGCAGGGGCCGACAAGTTCCGCGGCCTTTATCCCAGCATTGACTGGAAGGTGCAGCTGGTTTACGGCGAAAAAATTGGACTCGGCACCAGAAACTATCAACTCATCCGGGTTTAACAAAAAAATACACCTCAGGCGGGAGGCTTGATTTCGATCTTTTTGTTAAAATCCTGAAATTCCACGGTCAGCGAGAGGAAAGTCCCGGGGCTGTTTTTATGCTCGGCGCTGGCCCACGCCTTTAAAAGATTGCGGCTCCTTTTATCGACCCAGAAGCGGTACGTAAAATTCTTCCACCACATCTCTAAAATTTTACTCTCCACTTCGGGCTGAAATTCCACAACCCAGCACTTCCGTTTCCCGACCTTTTCAGTCTTCAAAATTTGGGGGTTGCCAACTGTTTTAAACTGAAAATTGCTTAAAGGGTTGATTTCGGCCCAAAATACCTGCTGCTTGGCGAAGTCGTTCCCTTCGAGCACGACCCATTTTCCGGAAACAGGATCCCGGGCATAAGTCTTGGTTTCGATTTGAAAAATTTCCACCGGGGTTCCTAAAATCGTCCCTTTAATGTGAAAATTTTCGGCCTCCTTTTCCCCCCGCACCTGGCTCCAGGTTTGCTTTTTTCCCCCGACATTGTACTCCGCGGCAATCCGGTAGCGGTAGCCCCGGGCCTGTTGCGCCCGCTTCACCGTTTCCTGAACCAGCGTTCCCGGTTCAACTTTTGTTTCCTCCCGATAAAAATAAAAACCCCCGGCTACCAATATCAAAACTCCCAAAAACAACCCAACCCGCCAGAAGGCATGTTTCACGAGCAACCGGAGTTCCCCCTAGTCCGTGTTTACTCTAAATTTTTTGCTACCTCCAGTTTATGCAGAATAATTTTTCCCTATGCACCTTCTCCCCAGCCCCTTTTTGTTGCTGCAACTGCTTCCCCGGATCAACCACTCAACCTCGGACCAGGCCGGGTTCTTCTGCGGTGAACATTAGCTTAAAGAACAGTTAAAAGCACAAAGGGAAACAGCAAAAAGGGATCCGCCGCCAAGACAGATCCCTTTTGTTTGGCAATAACTCATGCCGCCCTTTTTCGTCTTTACATCATCGGGGGCATCTGCGGCACGCGGGGTTTTTCTTCTTCCTCTTCAGGTTTATCAGCAATCAGGCACTCGGTTGTAAGCAGCATCGCGGCAATACTTGCTGCGTTCTGCAGAGCAGAGCGGGTCACCTTGGCCGGATCGACAATTCCCGCCTCGAACATGTTCTCGTATTTTTCAGCGAGGGCATTAAACCCGACGCCAGGCTCCAGAGTCTTGACCTTTTCCACCACAACAGAACCCTCAAAACCGGCGTTGCTGGCGATCTGCCGGAGAGGTTCTTCAAGGGCTCTCTTGACAAGATTTACTCCTGTCGCCTCATCCCCTTCGGCTTCAATTTGCTCCAGGGCAGGAATCACGTTGATAAGTACAACACCGCCGCCGGCGACAATTCCTTCTTCTACTGCTGCCCGCGTCGCGGCAAGAGCGTCTTCAAACCGGTGCTTTTTCTCGCGGAGCTCTACCTCGGTAGCCGCCCCGACCTTGATTACGGCCACACCCCCTGCCAGCTTGGCCATCCGCTCTTGAAGCTTTTCCCGGTCGTACTCGGAAGTTGCTTCTTCATACTGGCGTTTAATTTGAGCGATCCGCTTTTCAATTGCCTCGGAAGAGCCCCTTCCTTCTACAAGCGTAGTTTCTTCCTTGGCAACCGTAACCCGGCTTGCCCGCCCCAGCATATCGAGGGTGGTGTTCTCCAGCTTCATTCCTGTTTCCTCGGTGATAACCCGGCCTGCGGTAAGAATTGCAATATCCTCCAGCATCGCCTTCCGCCGGTCGCCGAAGCCCGGGGATTTGACGGCAACACAATTCAGAGTGCCCCGCAGTTTATTCACGACAAGAGTTGCGAGGGCTTCTCCTTCCACATCTTCTGCAATAATAAGGAGCGGTTTCCCGGTCTGGGCGATCTTTTCTAAAATAGGAATAATCTCTGCTACAGCCGAAATTTTCCTATCTGTGATCAGGATATAGGGATCATCCAGCCTTGCTTCCATCTTTTCGGCATTAGTAATCATGTAAGGGGAGATATACCCCCGGTCAAACTGCATTCCCTCAACAACCTCAAGTGTGGTCCCAAGGGTCTGGGATTCCTCAACAGTAATGACTCCGTCATTTCCTACTTTTTCCATAGCATCGGCAACCCATTTCCCGATCTCTTCATCGGCTGCAGATATGGAAGCGACCTGGGCGATGGCGTCTTTGCTCTCAACTGGTTTTGCAAGCTCCTTAATCTTTTCCACAGCTACTTCGGTCACCTTTTCAATCCCCCGCTTCAAAATCATGGGGTTGGCGCCGGCCGCGACGTTTTTTAGGCCTTCCCGGATCATCGCCTGGGCAAGAACTGTTGCCGTTGTCGTTCCGTCACCCGCAACATCGTTGGTTTTTGTGGCCACTTCTTTCACAAGCTGGGCGCCCATGTTCTCCCAGGGGTCCTCCAACTCGATTTCACGGGCAATCGTTACTCCGTCATTCGTGATTTGAGGGGGTCCAAATTTCTTTTCTAAAACAACATTGCGGCCTTTTGGGCCCAACGTTACCCTTACCGTATCGGAGAGTTTGTTTACACCCCGCTCCAGCGCATGGCGGGCATCTTCGCGAAAATTGAGTTCTTTCGGCATTCTTTTACCTCCTTAAAAAACAATTAATTAATCAACCACTGCAAGAATATCTCGTTCGTTAACAATAAGGTACTCTTCTCCTGCGATCTTTACCTCGGAACCGGCATACCGCGAGAAAATTACCTTGTCCCCAACTTTTACATCAAGGGGGACTTTTTCTCCGTTTTCCAGGGCCCTTCCCGTTCCTACCGCTACAATTTCCCCCTGCTGGGGCCTTTCTTTAGCAGTATCCGGCAAGACAATTCCACCCTTTGTTTTTTCTTCTGCTTCTACAACCTTAAGTACAACTCGGTCAGCCAGTGGTTTCAGTTTCACAATCAGACCTCCCTTTGATATGCTTTATTGTTTAGCCTGAATTTTATTAGCACTCTCTTAAATTGAGTGCTAAGATCCAACTATTATAATAATTTTTGCTTTTAAGAAAAGCAAGCCTTTTAGAAAGTCTCAGAGTTCATATATTAGTTTGTACCCAAAATTTTGCTAAATATCTCTTAAATTATATCTTTTTTGATATTTTAACTATTTTTTCAAAATTTCCTGTGAGTTTCCCAATAAAATTTTTTCCCTTTAGACGACAGAATATACAAAAACAACCATCATTTAACCCCAACTCCCCAAACCAAGCAAAATGAAAAAACCTGCTCCCATTAAAGCGCTGAGGGGAAGGGTCAACAACCAGGCAAGCCCGATCTCGCGTGCAAGCGTCCAGGCAACGCATTTTTTTCCCCGGGATGCCCCTACGCCGATAATGGCGGCAGTGACTACATGGGTTGTGCTAACCGGAGCCCCGGCCAGGGTTGCCGCATAAATCACCAAGGAGGCAGCCGTTTCCGCGGCGAATCCATGTCCCGGCAAGAGCCTGGTCAGGCGCGACCCTAAGGTAGCAATGATTCTCCATCCTCCGACGGCAGTGCCCAGTGCGAGGGTAAGGGCCGAAACCAGCATTACCCAAACAGGCACCCGAAAGGATGGCAGGACCCCAACGCTAAAAAGAGTAATGGTGATGATCCCCATCACCTTCTGGGCGTCATTGGATCCATGGGTGAGGGCGACAAAAAATGCAGATATTAACTGGAGGCGACGGAATACCCGGTCGTGATTTCCGAACTGAGGGAAAAAATACTGAAGACAGAAAAAGAATAGAAAACCCCCTGCAAAGCCCAAAGCAGGGGATAAGAATAAGGAACCAAAGATCCCCAACAGACCCGGCCAGTTGAGAGCAGGAAATCCAAAAGCCGTCACAGCCGCTCCGGCCAGCCCGCCCACCAGAGCATGAGACGAGCTTGTAGGGAGGGCCAAATACCAGGTAATTAAATTCCAGGCAAGGGCACCCAGCAGTCCGGCAAGGATAATTGGAAGAAAAACATATTCCTGCCTGAGAATCTCTTTTCCCACGGCTTCGGCAACCCCCGTACTCAAAAAAGCACCGCAGAAGTTGCCAACCGCCGCCAGAAAGAGAGCGCTCCGGGGCTTGAGGGCTTTGGTTGCCAGGGAAATGGCGATGGCATTTCCTGTATCGTGAAAACCGTTTACAAACTCAAAGATGAGGGCTGCGCAGAGAACTCCCCCCACCATGGATACCCGCTCCCGCTTACAAATTAAACTCCCATGTCACCGCCGGTGACACCATCAGAGGATGAAAATAAAGGTTATCCTTGCGCTCGAAGACCTTACAGAAAGTTGTTACCTCGCCCTTGACGAAGAGCAGCTAACGGACAGCCAAATCGCAGGCACGATGCCGACCAGGGGAGCCGGCATGAGCTGGTTGAAAGCCAGGAACTTGAGGCGGCCGGCTGACCATTGCGACGAGTTTTAGGGCGAGTCAGGTAAGAGTACCGGGAGCAAGCGCAAGGATAACCGGATCATATTTTTTATGGCAGTGAATCTCAGCCATTTTTAAAATATGTGACGAGAAGATTTTCCAGAACAACAACTCCTCAAAGGTGCATATTAACATCTTATTAAGGAAACAATAGCATTAGGTTCACAGCAGCCGGGCTAAGATTACTGCAGGTCTCATAATACACGGACGTTTCCTGAAAAGAGATCTGCAGTAGTCGAGCAAAGGTTCCTGCAGGTCCTCAAAGGTATTCCCTGGCTGGATCTGCAGGAGCCGGAGCGAAGGTCGGTATGGGTTCGGTGAGGGTCTGCCGCAGCCCAAACGGTTACGGCAGGCTCAAGAACAGGGATCCATACTGGCCGGGCGCAGACTGGCTGAGGTTCTGTAGGGGTCTGTAAGGGCCGAGAGGTTCTTGCAGGCTCTGAAAGGATCTCTTCTCAGTCGGGCAAAGGTTGGTCTTGGTTCTGTAAGGGGTCTGCAGGGGCCGAAAGTCGAAAGGTTCCTGCGGGCTCATAAAGGATCTCGGTTAGCCGGCGCGCAGGCTGCTGTGGGCTTTTTTCAGAATAATAGGTCTATAACGCAAACCTTCAGGGCGAAGGCTTTCATTCGCCAAAGGCATCCTGCCCATAGGTCCTATGCTTCCCGAACCACTGACATTCCTCCTATCGCCCTTTATTTATTATTGAACAACCCCCTGACACCTCAAAAAAACAAGCCCAGCAAAGAGGTTACTTCCCGGAGATGCCCTTCGTCACAGGTATGGCGGATTTTATAGATTATTCATAATTGTTCAAGAAGCCTGTTTTATTAGACTTGTTAAACTTCAGAAATAATTCAAAATTGTTTGACTAGTTTTTCCATTCCTGCTAAAAAAATATTTTTTTGGTGTTAGCAGGAAAACAGCAACTTTTGTTGAAATATATATCTGGTTAGTTAGTCTTAATTTACTTCCCTAGAGGCCGTAGGCCGAATCGCCGTCGAAGGCCTGCATTTTTTGGAGATTGCTAATCATGCATGCCGTTAAGAGGCGATGCAGGAAAGACTTGGAACCAAAAGGAGGTGAAACAGAAGGAACTACATTTTAGGGAGCGAGATAATGATGGGCGAAAAAGGCTCAAGCTTAAAGATGGAAATTGACACTTACGTAAAAAGCTGCCCGGAATTCAAGCCTGTCTTGGAAATTGTGGGAAGTCTTCTCTTGGAAGGAGAATCACTCTCTCAGGAGGAAAAAAGAAAACCTGCTTTTTGCACTCTGCCAAATAAAAAAGAAACTGAAGTGGGTTTTGCGAACCAGAGATTTGTTTTAAGGGAAAAAAATATCGCAATAGAAAGAGCCCGACTCCAGCGTGTTGCGCGCAAGATGATGAGCACTTTGGAGGATTCTGGTGTTATCCCCGAAGCGGGTACTTTTTCCCTAAATCATAACTTCGAAAAATACGCAACCCGCCTCCGCATACTTG
>DAOURU010000113.1 GCA_030627585.1 Bacillota bacterium | reverse complement strand
TCTCCGGTTAAAGCAGAAACAGGAACAACGGCCAAAAGGGCCGCCCGCGTGGAGAACCACTCGATCAAAGGGAGAAGCTCGTGCTTTTTAACGAGGTCAACTTTATTAAGGGTGAGAATAACCGGTGTTTTCACCCTGCTTAACTGGGTGAGAATATACTCCTCTCCAGGGCCCGGGGGAGCTGCCGCATCAACGACATAAAGAACCAGATCAACTTCTGCAAGGGTTTTTTCCGCCACTTTTACCATGTACTCCCCCAGTTTATGGCGGGGCTTGTGAATCCCCGGGGTATCCAGAAAGACCACCTGGGCATCCCCGGTGCTGAAAACCCCTAAAATGCGGTTCCTCGTAGTCTGGGGCTTCTCGGAGACAATAGCGATTTTCCGGCCCACGATCTTGTTGAGCAGGGTTGATTTCCCTACATTGGGGCGTCCGATAATGCAAACAAATCCCGACTTAATATACTTTCACTCCTCTGAAATACTTTTTTTCCTTGCTTTCTCCTGTCCGGGCAAACGGAAAACGGCGGGTAAAATTATCCCTTCAACTCTCACCCGCAACTCTCACCCGCCAAAAACCGGCCTCGCCGGCTGTACCCCCCCTCTCTCTCCGGCCTGGCCAACATACAGCCGGCTAGCCAAAGAGGGCGCGGAGGTGGGGGAAAAATACAAAAAACCCTGTTGCCACGGCGTTCAAAGCGGCGACAAGAACCGCCCCGGCCGCAATATGCTTGGCGGTCTGCGCCAGGGGATGGTACGTGGTAATAAATAAATCCATGGTCTTTTCGAGGGCGGTATTGAACATCTCAGTAACCAGAACCAGGCTGACGGCAAAAACCACCAGGGCAATCTCCAAGCGGTCCAATTTCAGCACCCAGGCTGCAGCCAGGGCGATACAGGCCGCTGCCAGGTGGATCTTCATATTCCGCTGCGTCCCAAAGCAGTACCTCATGCCTGCCCCGGCGTCCCGAAAACTCTCCCGAAAAGTTCTTCTACCCATTTGACTCCACCTTAAAGCCGGCGCGGGCAAGCACCCTCTTTTCCCGCGCCCGCATCGCCACAGCCTCTTCAGGAGCCTCATGATCGTACCCCAGCAAATGCAGCATCCCGTGTACTGCTAAAAAAACCATCTCCTGGGAGAAGGAATTTCCGTAAGCAAGAGCCTGTTCCCGGGCACGGGGAACAGAAATCACGATATCACCCAGCAGGATTTCCCCGCCGGGGTCAGGAACCTCAGGCTCGGACTCCTGGAGGTTCTCCTCCAGCATGGGAAAAGAGAGCACATCTGTTGTTGCGGCTCTCCCCCGGTACTGCCTGTTTAGCTCGGACATCCTGGTGTCGTCAACGAGGAGCAGGCTGACCTCTGGCTCCAGAAAAAATTCTTCTTCCTTGAGGACCTCCTCCAGGGCTTTTTTGATTAAACCCAGCAGTTCCTCCCCAACCTCGATTTGCCTTTGCTCATTACTGATTAACAACTGCACCCCTGGACCTTCTCCTTTCGAATTCATTGATTACAGATTCGGGGTACTCAATCCGGGAATGAAAGATTCCCGCCAGCACCCGCACGAAGGCGTTGGCAATTGTGTTCAAATCCTTGAGCGTCAGGTCACATTCATCAAGCTGGCCGTCGTGCAGTTTTTCTTTAATGAGCCTTCTGGTCAACCCCTCCAGCCTTCCCGGGGTAGGCTTCTGAAGCGCCCGGATCGCCGCTTCGACGCTGTCGGCCAGCATCACGAGGGCGGCTTCCTTGCTTTGGGGCTTTACGGCATCATAGCGGAAGTCGGCTTCCGCAACCAGCTCCGGCCGGTCGCTCTCAAGCGCGCGCTGGTAAAAATAAGCAACCAAACTCGTGCCGTGGTGCTGCTCGATGATCGCCAGGACATCGCGGGGGAGTTTGAATTCCCGGGCGAGCTCCAGGCCGTCCTTTACATGAGACGTAATAATCAGCGTACTCAAGCTCGGAGCGATTTTTTCGTGGGGATTCTCTTTCGTTACCTGATTTTCAACAAAGAAATAGGGGCGCTTCAATTTCCCAATATCGTGGTAATAGGACCCGACACGCACAAGCAAGGGGTCCGCCCGGACTTCCTCTGCCGCCGCCTCGGCAAGATTGCCGACGAGGATGCTGTGGTGGTATGTGCCGGGGGCCTCCATCAGCAAGCGCTTCAGAAGGGGCTGGTTGGGGTTGGACAGCTCTAAAAGCCGCACCGAACTTGTAATTCCAAAGGCCGCCTCCAGATAAGGCAGGCACCCGAGGGTCATGACCGAAGACAGGAATCCGTTTAAAACTCCCATGCCCACCCCCGAGGCGACCGTACCGGCTCCTGTTTCGTCGATTAAACCCAGGATAAAAATGGTTCCGGCATTCACCAGGGAAACATAAAGTCCCCCCCGGAGCAGCCCCGACCGGTCGCTTAAAGAAGATATGCTGTAGATTCCCGCCAGGCTTCCCGCCAGACCAACGATCACAAAAGACAACTGCCCGTCCAACATGATGCCCACCAGAACGCTGAAGACAAATACGGAGAAAACCGCCAGCCCCGCATCCAGAAGCACGGCAGTCAGCATCCCCCCCCCGGCGAGAGGAACAAGGTAACCAATCAGGTTCGCAACATCCGGCTGGCTGCTGATTTTAATGACCGTCACTCCCTTGGCAACCAAAAGGGTTAGGGTGAAGAGCAACCCGTAAAGGAGCAGGCAGTGGTCGCGCCCCAGCAAGTCGCGCCGGAACTGGCAAAGGTAAAGGAAAATCAACCCTCCGAGCAGAAGCACAAAAAAGCTCACGCCCAGCAGGACGGGCCATACCGACCGCGTTCTTAAAAGCCCCAGCCTGCGAAGCACCTCAAGATCGCCGGCATCAACGGGATCGCCCTTCCTTACGATTACCTGCCCGGCCCGAATTGTACGCTGAACCGGAGGCACCTTGTTCTTTGCCTCGGCAACCCTTTTTTCGTAGGCCTCGCGGTCGAGAACCAGGTTGGGGCGGATTGTTTCCGTGAGGATGAAGGAAACCGCCGGCTGCCAGGGTTTATTCGGTTCGGATAAAGCCACCTTCCCGGCAAGGCTTCCCCTGGCGTCCGGAAGGGACTCTTCCGTCAGGCGGTATTTCAGCTCCTCCTGGAGCAAATCCCTGCTCTGCGCCTCGAGCGCGTTCAACTCTTCCTCGCTCCTCTGAAGAAGCGCCTCGAGAGCGCCGGCGGGCAGGGAACCGATTCTTTCCGCCGGAGCTCCTGTTGCCCGGGCGAGAAAATCCCGCAGCCGGGCAGCCCGCTCTGCGGAGGAAAGGTCGGCAAGCCGCAGCTCTCTTACCTTTGCATAGATGCTTTTGATTTTTTCATCAACCAGGGCGGCAACCTGCCTGTCTTCGCGGTAGACCTTTTCCGCCTGGCGCGCCGCCTCCCCGCGGAGGCGCTCCGTCTCCGCTTCGTCCACATAAACGATGTTGCGCGGAGAAGAGATATCGACGGGACTGATTTCTCCTTCTTTAAGCGAAAAGCCTTCTGCAAGAAAGCTCGAACTCAGAAGCAAGACGGTAACTAAAAAAAAGAGGGAGCACCAACCTACCCTCTGGAAGATCGGGTGGCGTAATGTTTTGCTAAATGTATCTCGGAGCCAGTGGCTTCCTCTCTGCCAGGCTAGCATGAAATATCACCCCTAAAAGAGAACCTGCCGCGCCGGCTTTCGCTTCTCTTCACTTTTCTTTTGCTTTTGCGCCAAAAAGCTCGTAAGCCTCGATAATTTTCTGGACAAGGGGGTGACGAATGACATCTTCCCCGGTAAGGTATTGGAATGCAACCCCTTCCACATCTTTTAAAACCGTTTGCACCTCGATTAATCCTGAGGTCTGTCCTTTAGGCAGGTCAACCTGAGTCACGTCACCGGTCACCACGGCCTTGGAACCAAGGCCAAGGCGGGTCAAAAACATCTTCATCTGCTCGGGGGTAGTGTTTTGAGCCTCATCAAGAATAACAAACGAGTCATCAAGCGTGCGCCCCCGCATGTAGGCGAGGGGAGCAACCTCGATGATATTGCGCTCCATATAACGCTGGGCTGTTTCTGCTCCTAAAACGTTGAAAAGCCCATCGTAAAGCGGCCGCAGGTAAGGATCGACCTTTTCCTGAATGTCACCGGGGAGAAACCCCAGTTTTTCCCCCGCTTCGACCGCGGGACGGACCAGCACAATACGGCTTATTTCCCTGCTTCTCAAGGCCCGCACGGCCATCACGACAGCCAGGTAAGTCTTTCCGGTGCCGGCGGGGCCAATCGCAAAGACCAGATCATGGTCCTTGATTGCTTGAATATAACGACACTGGCCGGCCGTTTTGGGGCGGATCGGCTTGCCGCGCGCATTTGTGAGGACAACCTCGGCCCGGATGTCAACCAGCTTGGCCTGGGAATTTTCATGAACAAGGTGCCAGGCATAGTTAATATCGGAAATCGTGACGGGATTTCCCTGCTCCGTCCAGGCGATTAACTGCCTTAATAAAGCAACCGTACGGTCCACGGCTTCTTCTTCGCCCCGTACGATGATCTCGCCGCTCCGGGCAATAATCTGAGTAGCACTTTTCTCTTCAATAAACTTCAAGTTTTCATCAAGGTGTCCGAAAAGATTAACAGCATCTCCGTTGTTTTTTACGGTGAGCCTGACTTCCGCACAACCTACCAAACTTTTTTTCTACCCCCTGTCTATTTTTTACTCAGCTATTTTCCCTTTCCCTTAATTTTTGCGGCACCTGAAATGGCTTTTGGATTCCGATATCCTCCATAGTCTCCACGGCAGAAACGACCCTGACAAGATTCTGATCTCCGCCCTGCACAACCTTCAGCCGGCGCTTGACAACCGGCACCCGCGCCGGAATAAGCTCCGCAGCCTGATGCCGGGCGCGTCGTGCCGCAAGACGCAGGGCTTCTTCATAACTGCGGTTGACGCG
>DAOURU010000334.1 GCA_030627585.1 Bacillota bacterium | reverse complement strand
TTTAAAAGATTTCCAACCGGGGCCCTGGCCGGAGCAGCTTGCGCTGGGGGACCAGTGGATCCTGAGCAGGTATAATGAGACTGTCCGGGACGTAACCCGGAACTTAGAGATTTACGAACTGGGGGAAGCCGCCCATACCTTATACGAGTTTATCTGGAATGAGCTTTGTGATTGGTATATCGAACTGATAAAACCCCGGCTGTATGGAAAAGAATCTCCGGAAAGCAGGTACGCCGCCCAATACGTTTTATGGTACGTCCTTCTTCATACCCTGGAACTGCTGCATCCCTTTATGCCTTTTCTTACCGAGGAAATTTGGCAGCACCTGCCTCACGACGGAGAGAGTATTGTGGTTGCGCCCTGGCCGCGTTTCAGACAGGAGCTTGCAGCCCCGGACCGGGTGGCAGAAATGGAGTTCCTCATGGAAGTGATCCGGGGGATTCGGAATCTCAGGGGAGAATTAAACATTCATCCGGGACGCGCCATCAGGTGCATCTTAATTCCCGGCACCGAAACCGGGGCCCTCCTTTTCCGGAAGCATGGGGGATATATTCGGCAGTTGGCCGGAGTTTCAGTGCTGGAGATCGAAGATCAGGCTGAAGAGAAACCGACCCGCGCCTTAAGTGCTGTTGTGCGGAGTACGGAGATTTACATTCCCCTCACGGGGCTCGTTGATTTAGAAAAAGAGATTAAAAGACTGGAAAAAGAAGCAGGGACAGTTGCCCGGGACCTAAAGCGGGTGCAGAGCAAACTTGTCAACCAGGACTTCCTTGCCAAGGCGCCCCCTGAAGTGATCGAAAAGGAGCGCGCGAAAGAGGAGGAACTGGAAAAGAAGCAAACAACAATTTACAGCCGCCTTGCCGTCCTGCGAGGTTAACAGAGCGGGGCGGTTTTTTTATTTGCCGGATAAAAAGGACGTATGCAGTTTTTGTCGAATATGTTACACGCCCGAACAAGATTATTTACAATTCTCATGTGGGTGTGGTAAACTTGCGCAAAAGGGCGGGGACGGCGTTTGGTGCGCCCTGGTCCCTTCCCAAATCTGCTCCTTAAGAATGTTTCCTGCTAGTTTCTTTTCGTTACCCGGCATTTAGAACGGATCGCGGACCATGCCGCGAATATCGGAGAACAGGTTTATTCATGGTCACCGGAGCGCGAGAAAAGGATCTTTGATGTTTAAGTTCAGGGGGCAAGGACTGTGAATTACGATGAAGCACTTGAATATCTTGTTAGTTTAACGAAATTTGGGGTCAATTTCGGTCTCGGGCGGATTAAACACTTGCTTCACGTGCTGGGCAACCCCCATCACTCCCTGCGTGTCATCCATATCGGAGGGACGAACGGGAAAGGGACTACCGCCATGATGGTGGCGCGCCTCTTAGAAACTGCCGGCGCCAGAGTGGGGCTTTTCACTTCGCCTCACCTGCACAGTTATACAGAGCGCTATTTAATCAACCGCATTCCCATCTCCGAAGCAAGATTTGCCGCTCTTTTAACGGAGCTCAGGCCCCTGCTGGAACAGATGGTGGAGGAGGGCCGCGAGCATCCCACCGAATTTGAGGTTTGCACCGCCCTTGCT
>DAOURU010000326.1 GCA_030627585.1 Bacillota bacterium | reverse complement strand
GAAAGATTGTTCCCCCGTGCGCCAGTTCAAAAAGCCCCTGCTTCCCTCCTTTTTTGGCGCCGGTAAAGGCGCCTTCTGCATAACCGAAGAGTTCGCTTTCCAGCAGGTTTTCGGGAACCGCCGCACAGTTGACCGCAATAAAAGGCCCCTCCCGCCGCGGGCTTACGTTGTGCATGGCGTGGGCAAAATATTCTTTTCCCACTCCGGTTTCCCCGCAGATCAGTACGGTTGCATCCACCTTGCCGAAGCGTTTGGCTTTTTCGACAGCGGCCTTTGTTCTCGGGCTGGGGCCCAGAATGTCGGCGAAATGGTATTTTGCCACGTGGCCACGGTCGCGTAAATTTTTGCGCACCTTCTGGTCCAGCATCTGGAGGTTGCTGATTTCCTGAAAGGTAGCGACCGCTCCGGTTACCCTGGCGTTGACGATGATGGGGATCAGGTTGACGGCCAACCGCGTGCCGTTTTTAAGAATTTCCACTTCTCCGATTTCCGTTTTCCCCGTCGCAATCGTCTTTTCCAGGTGCGCGCCCAGCGGGGTTTGAGTTGCGTTCTGCCCGATCACCTCGTTGTAGTTGAGGCCGAGGATGCGTTCCGCCATCGGGTTAAAGGTAGAAATTTTACCGTGGGCGTCAACGGCAATAATTCCGTTGTCGACGAAGTTGATGATCGTCCGGATCTCTTCGGCCTGCGCCTTTTCCCGGTTGCGGACGGCAAGCACTTTCTTTGCCTCCCGCAGGGCCTGTGCAATCGCCTCCCGCCCGCAGGGAATGAGCACGGCCTGCATGCCGCGGGCTGCGGCGCGGGGAAGAACGCAGATGTTGCCGATTACCACATCCACCTTTTGTTTGATTAAAATTTCGATCCCCTGGTCGATCTGGTCAAAGTTTTGCAGTGGGACCCTGGTGATTTCCAGGCCGAGAGTTTCTTCCAGGGTGGCGGCACCCCTGATCATTTCGGGGTGGTCGAGGATTCCCACCCTTGCTCCTTTGCTCTGCGCTTCGAGCACGGCACGCAGCAAGTCGAATCCTGTAGGAATTATTTCCACCACCGGAACAGGAAGGTTCTCCCGGGCAAGCAGCCACCCCGTGGCGCCCTGGCTGATGATCACTCCCGCTCCCTCTTTCAGGGCCTGGCGGGCGAGCCGGACCCCCTCCTGGAGTTTTCCGATTTTCATTTCCAGGATCACCCCGAGTTCGGGGGCAACCTCGCCGGCGAGGACGGCCAGCTTGCGGTAGGGGGCGATCAGGAAAATATCCTCCATTTTTCTCCCCCCTTGTGAACTTCTTTTGAACTACCGCTCCCTTTGTTTATATTTTACTCCCGCCTGCCCCTTCCCGTAAACTGTATTTTGACTCCTGCTCTTGCACGCAATATGGCTTATTTGGGCAACCCCCTCAACCGGGGTTTATTTTTTTAAAAAATTTTCAGTTTCGTGATCCAAACCCCTTTCTAAAATGTTATATATAGTAAAGGGAAAAATTAAATAAAAATATTTTAAGAATTGGAGGAAGAATACTTATGGTTAAGAGAATAAAAGTATTGAGCCTGTTAACCATGCTTATTTTGTCTCTTGGCTCGCCTTAAGGCATCGCAAAGACTAATTTAAGGCAGCTTACATCAATCGAAAAACTTGGTATT
>DAOURU010000269.1 GCA_030627585.1 Bacillota bacterium | reverse complement strand
ATTAAAAGCTCTTTGCTCACCGGGGCGCTTTTGGGAGACAGGATGGTTGAATATAACCTTTTGATTAAAACAGGGGTTTTTTCTGTTTTTCCACCCGTTAAGGAAAATATGCTATTTTTTAAAATTATTCCTTACAAAGCGATTATTTTTATTTTTGCGTCTCTTCAGGCCTCGAACAGGGGCTGGATTGGGATCGAAGGAACTGCAGGCGGAACTGTTCTTTAAAATCCAGTTCACGACTAAACGTGCTTTTTCCAGTACTTCGTCTGCGAAATCGCGGTCATAAACACTTCTTACCAGAGTATAATGAGGGTTTACAAAGGCAAGTGCGTCATGGACATCGGTGGGCAGCTTGGGGAAAACTTTTTTTGCGAGAGCTAGAAGGTTGTTTTCGGTGGGGATTATTTCACCCAATAAACCTGGATAATTTGCCTTTAAAAGCTTTTCGAGGGCCTGCCGGGCAAGTATGACAGCTTGGTCATACTGGCTTTTTTGATGCATTTCATGTGCCCGGTTCCAGTCATTCTGGGCGTCTCTTAAACAGTAAGCAGCATCCCCCTTTTTGGGGCGGGTTTTGCGTCTTCCGAAGGGCCAGGGCAGGTCCGCGGGGCTCAGGAGGTCGAAGAGACCCGGCACCTTTTTTGTTTTTTCCTCTGTCATTTTTTGCACCTCCTTTTCATTTTCCATTTACTTTCATTTTAAACACGGGAGCGTTGTCCGTCAACGTGACTGGCTGCCTAAGGAAAGGAAAACGGGTATTTTTTTGCTCTAGGCTGTGGTATACTTTCAAAGAACGGGCCATCTTCTTCTCAACAGGAGGGATTAGTCATGAATGAAATCAGGGTGCGTTTTGCGCCTAGCCCGACAGGAAGCTTGCACATTGGGGGCGCGCGAACTGCTCTTTTTAATTGGCTTTATGCCCGTCACAACGGGGGTCGTTTAATCCTGAGAATTGATGATACAGACCTTGCTCGCTCCACTTCAGAATCCGCTCGGAAAATCGTTTCTGCCCTCAGGTGGTTGGGGCTTGACTGGGATGAAGGGCCTGAGGTGGGAGGCCAATATGGACCCTATTTTCAATCAGAGCGGTTGAACCTGTACGATATGATGGCTCGCCGGTTATTGGAACGAGAGCTAGCTTATTACTGCTATTGCACTCCTGAGGAGCTTGCGGCGCGCCGGGAGCGCGCTTTAAAAGAAGGGCAGGCGCCGCGTTACGATGGCCGCTGCCGTGAACTGTCACGCGAAGAAAGAATAAAAATGGAAAAGGAGGGGCGCCGGCCTGTAGTCAGGCTCCGGATTCCCGATACCGGGGCAACGGTGGTGAGGGACCTCATTAGGGGGGATGTTTCCTTTGCCCACGATGTTCTTGATGATTTCATTATTGTCAAGTCAAACGGGATTCCTACATATAATTTTGCATCAGTGGTTGATGATATCGAAATGAAAATTAGCCATGTTCTCCGCGCCGAAGAACACCTTTCTAATACACCCCGGCAGATTCTGGTTTTTCAAGCACTCGAGCAACCGCTTCCCGTTTTTGCGCATCTTCCCATGATTTTAGCTCCTGACCGGAGCAAATTAAGTAAGCGGCACGGCGCAACTTCTGTTGAAGAATTTCGAGAGCAAGGGTATCTCCCCGAGACTCTCCTGAATTATCTTGCCCTCCTGGGTTGGTCTCCGGAGGGGGAGGTTGAAATCCTCTCTTTATCCGAAATGGTGCGCCAGTTTTCGCTTGAACGGGTGGGGAAAACTGCGGCTATCTATGACGTTAAGAAACTTACCTGGATGAACGGGCATTATTTGAACGAAATAGATTTGGAACGAATCACAGAAATGGCGATTCCTTTTCTGCAAAAGAAAAAGCTTGTTCCTCAAGACATTTTCGATGAGCTTTATCAATACATTCGTCAAGTTGTAGGGGCCGTACGGACGCGCGTAAGAACATTGGAGGAAGTGGCGGAGGCCTCGGATTACTTCTTTTCCGACGATTTCTGTTATGAGGAGAAAGGCGTCAAGAAGTATTTTAAAAAGCCGGAAGTACCAGAGCTTTTAGAAGCTGCCCGGCAGCGGCTCAGCCAGCTTGACTCTTTTGATCTTGAAAGTGTTGAGGAAGCATACCGGAATTTGAGCGCGGAACTCGGTATTAAGACAGGAGAAATCATTCACCCGACACGGCTTGCCCTTACAGGGCGGACGATGGGGCCCGGTCTCTTTGAAATTATGGTCATTTTAGGGAGGGAAAAAACTCTTCAGAGACTTGCGCGGGCCGTTGGCTTCT
>DAOURU010000308.1 GCA_030627585.1 Bacillota bacterium | reverse complement strand
GGGCCGATGCCGTTTACCTGGGGGGCAAGTTATTCGGGGCGCGCGCCTACGCAGAAAACTTCACCAGGGAAGAGTTGATTGAGGCCCTCCGCTACGCTCACGTGCGTGGCGTCAAGGTTTATGTAACGGTAAATACCCTGGTTGATGACAGGGAATTCGGGGAATTAGCCGATTACCTGTTTTTTTTGTATCAAGAGGGGGTAGACGCCCTCCTTGTGCAGGATTTAGGTGTTGCCGGTTTTATCCGGACCTTATTGCCGGCTTTCCCCCTCCACGGGAGTACCCAGATGACCGTGTATAACGCCGCCGGCGCCAAGTTTCTTGCCGATATGGGATTTTCCCGGGTTGTCCTCGCCCGCGAGACCTCCTTTGTCGATTTAAAAGAGATTAAACAGCAGGCTTCCCTAGAGCTGGAAACCTTTGTTCACGGGGCACTCTGCATTTGCTACTCAGGTCAATGCCTTTTCGGCAGCCTGGTCGGGGGGCGGAGTGGAAACAGGGGCCGCTGCGCCCAACCATGCAGGCTTTCCTATACTCTTGTAGATCAAGCCGGGAGAGACCTCAGTGCTGCTTGCGCCGGCGAACATTTGTTGAGCCCCAAGGATCTCATGCTTCTCCGGGAGCTTCCGGCTCTTATTCAACTTGGGATCGCTGCTTTAAAAATTGAAGGCCGCATGAAGCGGCCCGAATACGTGGCTACAGTTGTGAGAATCTACCGCCAGGCTCTCGACAGGGCGTTTCGGGGCCCGGAGGATTACGATGTTTCTGCCGAGGAAATTCGTGATTTGGCGCAAATCTTTAACCGGGGCTTCACCACCGGCTACTTTTACGGAAACCCGCGCCAGGCTTTGATGGGCTATCAAAGACCCAGCAACCGCGGTCTTTACCTCGGGCGTGTGATGCAAACGAGGCCGCACGAGCAAGGGGTTGTTGTCCGCCTTCGCGTTCCGCTTCAGGCGGGAGACGGGATTGAGTTCTGGACAAGGGGAGGGGGTAGAGAGGGGTTGACAGTACCCGGCTTCTTTGTCCAGGGAAGATTCCAAAAAGAGGCAGGGCCTGGAAATAACGTAGCGATTTCTGCCCCATTTCCTGTAAAACCAGGCGACCGGGTCTTTAAGACTTATGATGAGAGGTTGATCAAGCGCGCCAAAAAATCTTTTACAGGTCCTTCACAGCGGAAAGTACCGGTCGCGGTTCAGGCGCGGGCGCGGAAAGGAGAGCCCTTGCTTCTTGAAGCGTGGGACGCGGACGGCCATCATGCCGCGGTGAAGGGTGATTTTATCGGGGAGGCCGCCTTCAAACACCCCCTGACGGCGGAAGTTTTAAGGGCTCAGGTGGACCGCCTGGGGAATACCCCCTTCAGGCTGGCCGAATTTAAATGCGAGATCGAAGCAGATGCGATGTTCCCTTTGAGTGAAATCAACAAGGCACGCCGTTCTCTCGTCGCCGCCCTGGAGCGGGCCCGCCTGCAAGAGTTTAAACGCCCTCTCCCCCGGGATCTTCAAAACCGGGTGGCCTCTTTTTGGGCCTCGCTGCAATCCCGGGCGCGGTCCGCTGGAAAACTGCTCCTGCGGCCTTTGCTTGCTGTTGCCGTAGCTGATTACGCCGGCCTGGAAGCGGCGCTGGCCGGGGGGGCTGATGCTGTATATTTCGGGGGGATTTCTTATCGAGGAAGAGAACCCTGGACCTGGGAGAGGGTTGCAAAAGGTTTTGCCATGTGCCGAAACCGGAAAGCGGGAGCCTATTTAATTATTCCCCGGATCTGGCACGAGCGGGACCGGGCGGCTG
>DAOURU010000109.1 GCA_030627585.1 Bacillota bacterium | reverse complement strand
GCAATAAATTCATTGATTAATTCTTTTACCGTGCGCTCGGGATCCCTGATATACGGCTGTTCCAGGAGACAAACCTCCTGGAAATATTTTTCTATTCTCCCTGAAACAATTTTCTCGATTACCTTTTCTGGTTTACCTTCGTTGACAGCCTGATTTCGGAGGATCTCCTTTTCTTTTTCGATTTGCTCAAGAGGGATATCGGTACGATCAAGATAAAGAGGATTGGATGCGGCCACCTGCATAGCTAATTCCCGGCAAAGAGATTGATAATCATCGGTTTTGGCGACAAAATCAGTTTCGCAATTGACTTCAATTAATACTCCCAACCGTCCCCCGGCATGAATATATGCCTCAATTCTGCCTTCTTTCGTCGCCCTACCTGCCTTTTTAGCTGCAGCGGCTAGTCCTCGTTCTCTAAGGTAAACAGCAGCTTTTTCAAGGTCTCCACCTGTTTCCTCAAGGGCCTTTTTGCAATCCATCATTCCGGTTCCTGTACGCTCCCGCAATTCTTTTACAAGCCCGGCTTTAATCAACAAGATCCCTCCGATCTATCTCAACTTCCGAATTTATCTCTACTTTAGTTTTATGCCTGCTCCTGTTCGCCCTGTTTTGCTTCTAATACTGCGTCCGCAATCTTTGATGTAAGTAAACGGACTGCCCTGATGGCATCATCATTTCCCGGGATTATGTAATCAATTTCATCAGGATCGCAGTTAGTATCAACAATTCCAACTGTAGGTATTCCCAGTTTCCTGGCTTCGGAGACGGCAATTCGCTCTTTTCGAGAATCAACAATAAAGAGTGCCCCGGGGAGCTCGTTCATTTCTTTAATTCCCTTGAGAAATTTCAGCAGTTTATCTTTCTCGGCTCTCAGTTTTATAACCTCTTTTTTGGGGAGCAGGTCAAAATACCCCGTTTCCTCCATTTTTTCTAACTCCCGGAGCCGCTCTACACGTTTGCGAATTGTGGCATAATTGGTTAACATCCCTCCAAGCCAGCGTACGTTAACATAAAACATTCCACATCTTTCTGCCTCTTCGCGAATTGATTCTTGCGCTTGCTTTTTGGTTCCTACGAAGAGGATGCTTTTTCCTTGTTTTACTACATCCTTGATGAAATTATAAGCTTCACCAATTTTCTTTACTGTTTTTTGGAGATCGATGATGTAGATACCGTTGCGCTCTGTAAAGATGTAGGGTGCCATTTTGGGATTCCAGCGTCTTGTTTGGGGTCCAAAATGCACCCCAGCTTCAAGTAATTGCTTCATGGATATTACTGCCATTAAATAAATCCTCCTTTAGGTTTTTCCTCCGCTAACTTCATTCTCCAACCGGACCCGCATGGGACCCCCCGTTGTGGTCGGTAGCGTGTGTTTTTTGCCATCGGTTAGTATAACACAAAGATCTACTCCTGGCAAATCGAGGGCAGCGCGGGCAGTGCTAGGTGATCGGTGAATATGGAGGCCAGGGTTTGGCGCATCAATGCCTACCTGGGCGGCTGGCCGAGGTACTTTGCTTTAGCTGAAACCCCCAGCGTCTTTAAGAGCCTCGAAAGAGCGGCTTAGACACCGCTCATCATTTGTGCCTCTGGAAGCAGTGGAAACGGGTCCGGACCCGCTACCGTGAGTTGCGAGCATTGGGCTTACCGGAATGGGTTGTCCACCGGTTTGCCAACGCCCGTAAGGGACCCTGGCGAATGGCTCATGGGCCAATGAACAGAGCCCTGGGCAATGCCTATTGGGAAGCCCAGGGCCTGATGAGTTTAACTATGCGTTACCAAAGCATTCGTCAAGCTTGGTGAACCGCCCCGTACACCGAACGGTACGTACGGTGGTGTGAGAGGTCGGGGGCTTACCGCCCCCTCCTACTCGATTTAAGACAGCCGTTTTCCTTTTAATTCGAGCACTAGTTCTACTTCGTCATAACCTAAGTTTAACTGCTGGGCAATTTCCTGGGGACTTAATCCCCGGTCCGCCAGTTCATAGAGTTTCGCGTATTTTTCTCCGTCGTTAATCTTAACCAGTTCATCTTTCTTCGATTTACTGGGTTGCTCTTTTTGTTTTGGTTCTCGACTGTTCCCTCGAGATTTTCCCTTTCCCTGGGATTTTGGATACCTTTCTCTGCTTAGATTACGCTTTTCTCCGCCTGAACTTACGATATGAAGGCGCTGCTCAAGGTGCGCCACTGAATTTTTCACCTGTTTAACCTGTCCTTCAACTTGAGATACGGCCAAATCGGTATGTTTTCTGGCTACAGCAAGCATTTTTTCCATTTCCTCTTTAATTTGCTGAATTTCTTTTACGGTCTTTTCAAATTCAGAAATATTTTTTGTGATTTGGCTTAATTTTAATTCTCGTCTATCGCGCCAAACAACTAGAGAAACCAGGGCAATAACACCCAACGTAAGCATTCCCAAGATAATAATTAATGGTTCCATATAATTTTCCTACACCTGCCCTGTAAAAATGATCCCGGTTATCCTTACGCTCGCTCCCAGTATTCTTATTTGACTCGCCCTAAACTCGTTGCAATGGTCAGCCGGCTGCCTCCTCTGCAGTATCCATGCCACATAGCCGGCTATCTCAACATCCTGTTTCAATTCGGCTGCCGTTAGCTGCTCCTCGTCATGGGCGAGGTGACAACCTCCGTAAGGTCGCTTCGCATGTAAGGACAACCTTCGTTTTTCATCTTCTGATGGTGCCGCTAATGCGACATTATGGCCTAACTTAAATTTTTAGGTCAACTACCTGGCCTAAAGGAGAGCCTTTCGCAAAATCTTGCGTTTCTGCTGGAGCGGGTTCCTTTTCCTGGCGATGCCTATCTTCCTTTTCGCTTTGTTTCCGGGAAAATTGCTTATTTTCACGCGTTCGTTCCTGGATTTTTCCTTCTCGTGACTGAGAAAGGTTTTGGACTGTTTTTTGGGCAATTTCAGATTCCTGCAAAAGATGGGCGGCAAAACCTTGTTGCTGGTTTTGTTCGTTTGCTTGTTGCACGTGCTGAATTCGACCTATTTCCTGTGCTTTGGGAAGGAGAACTTGGAGGTCAAGAGATTTCAGGGTCATCAGCAACCCTCACCTCGAATTAACTATCTACTTAGTTCATGAATAGTTAACCATAATTACTGTAATGTTTAAATTTGGAACGAATAATTGTAGATGACGTTAGTACGGCGAGATTTTTATTTCTCCTCCTTCCTGGGAGATTGTCACAAATTGCATTTCGTCACGGACGTAATACGTTAACTGACCAATCCGAATGACAACGCCTGGATGAAGGAGATTTTTTACTTTAATTTTGCCTTTTTCAAGGGACCCGAGAAGTTCGGATAATTTAGCCTCCTCTTCTTTTATTTCCTCAAGTTTTCGCTTGAGTTGAAGGTGGGTTCTGGTTAGCCTGATTAAAAGCGCCTTTTTCTCGTGGGAAAGTTCTTTTCCCTGGGCCTCTAAACTCCGCAACAAATTAAGGGCCTTCTCCACTTTATCAAGATGAGTTTCAGTTTCGGTTCGTTCTGTCAAAATTTGATTAAAAGCGATCCGGAGTTCTGGAGTCACACCGACCTCTAACTCTGTAGTAGTTGCCAGGTTTGAACCGATGATTTTTGCTTCAATATCTTCCCCCGCGCGACATAGCCCGCCTACTAGAAGTCCTTTTCGGCCGTTAACTATGACCTTGCCCCCGGCATTAACATGGCTGTGCATGACTGCTTCTCCGACAATCACATCTTGCCCTGCCTGGACCTGCACATTTTCCAGGAATTTAGCATAAATACTCCCCTTGGCAACAATGCGACCTTTTCCTAGCCCACGTATCCCCTCCTTTACAATAACATTGCCTCCGGCAATAATGGAACCCCCTTCGATGGTTTTGCGTACCTCTACATCTCCCTCCGCTCGAACTGTAAATCCAAATTTGACACTGCCGCGAATCTGAATGCTACCGACAAAATCGATATTTCCTGTCGAGAAATCCACATCGCCAGCCACTTCGTAAACAGGCAAGACGTGGATCTTATTCTCTTGTACTAATACGTGTCCACGAGCTGAGGCAATAAGAGTCAATCCTTCATCTATTAATTCCGTATTTTTGCCCGGGCGGATCTGGTAATCCTTTCCTTGCCGGGGCAGAAGCGGCTTTCCTGTTACTGTTGAACCGGATTCCCCCTCGGTTGCCGGAGTTTTAGTAGCTAAAACTTGCCCTATTTCTACATTGTAAATGAGATTAAGGTTATAATAGTCAACTCTTCCGTCATCTAATTCGGCAGGTTTGAGCGGAGTGCCTTCAACAGGAAAATAATAATTCAATTGAGCGTCCCTTCCATCTTGAGCAGGATTCCCGCGCGCAACAAGAATCGGCTCATTTACTTTTGTTGCTTTTAAGGCTTCGTCTATACTTTCCTGATCGATGCCGAAAACCACCCCCGCTTTTGCCAGGGCCTCATGGACCATGCTTGAGGTAACGGGGTTTCCGCCCAGAGGTGGAAATATCGTTACAAAAGCTTCCATTTCGTCTTGACTTACTTTTACGAGGACCTCGCCGTTTTTTCTGAGCGCCTCCTGTGCCGGAGCAATCTTGATTCTTTTTGATTTTTCTTCTAATGCTTGTTTTACTTGACTCCAGTCTACCTGTTGAAGCAAGAGGGCCTTAATTTCTTGTTCCAAATCTTGAAAGGTTAGAGCTTTCCCTGTTCCTTCAGGAGGAAAAACGGTAAGAAAACAACCTTCTTCAGTAAATTCGAGAAGACGCAAACCGTCGAAATCTTTGATTCCGGACAGCGCTTCTTCGCAGGTCTTTTCGATCTCCTCATCGTATCTTTTTTCTTTATCTGTATTAACTTCTCCTGAATCTGATTTTTTTCCTGCCTGCATAAACATTTTATGCCCCCCCGTTTAAACTATTAAACCCTTTTTCTTTCGACTTAAGTATCCTCTAAGACGTAAAATGGCTTTCGTGTGGAGTTGAGAGACGCGAGATTCAGAAACTCCAATTACCTCCCCAATTTCCTTTAATGTTAAACCTTCATAATAATATAAGGTTGTAACGAGCTTTTCTTTTTCAGGCAGCCTTGCAATGGCCTGAGCAAGTGTTTCTTTAATTTC
>DAOURU010000140.1 GCA_030627585.1 Bacillota bacterium | reverse complement strand
GTACCTGCGGTTCTTGTGCGGGAGCGACCTGGCGCAGCTCCGCCAGGAAATCGAAAAAGCCTCCCTTTTCCTCGATCCCGCGCAAAAAGCAATTACGGTCGCGGTCTTGCAAGAGGTTGGGAGCCGGACGGCGGGACGGAGCGTTTTTGAACTCGTAGATGCGATAGGAGAGCGGAAAGCTGAAGCAGCAAGGAGCATTCTCGCGGATCTTTTGGGCCAGGGCCACCCCCCGGTGCTTCTGGTTGCTCTTCTATCCCGCCATTTTCTGCAACTGCTGGAGGCGGCCTGCCTCCGGAAGGAGGGGGTCAATCCATCGAAAATTGCAGAAGCGATGGGGATTCATCCTTATGCCGCAAAAAAGGCCGTGAAACAGCTTGGCGCATACCGGATTGAAGAAATTGAAAAAATCCTCAGTTCCCTTCTCGCTCTGGACCACGCAATTAAGCAGGGCAAAGCCGCCCCCCGTTTACTGCTGGAAGCGGGGTTGAGCGAAATCTGCATTCAAAAACCTCTTGCCGTTCGCAGCAAGAGGTAGCTTGAATTCAAGCGGTTGCTGTTTCATTTTCCGCCTGCCGGGAAATTGTTTTCATTCTTCTTGCAAGCTGCGCCTTTTTCCGGTCCCTGAAGTTGGGGTGAATAATTCCCTTTGCTGCCACCTTGTCGATGAGGCGGGTCGCGGTTTTAAAAGTAGCCTCGATCTTGGTTTGATCCCTTGTTGCGATGGCCTCTTCGAACCTCCTGATTGCTGTCTTCATGGCTGATTTTTGGGATGCGTTCCGAAGTGTGCGGATCTTCGCGAGTTGGGCTTTTTTCATTGCAGAGCGGTTTTTTGCCACACTTTTCACCCCCTTCTCTCCCAGGGTTAGATTTACCCAAACATCCTTATCCTAACATGACCGCATCAAAATTGCAACCGCGATCACTCAGGTTTGTGTCAAGATCTAGTAGTAGAAAAAAAGGGGACAGGCTGCTTTTTCGTTCTTTGAAAAAGATGCCCGTCCCCTTTTTTTTGTTCTCATATTTTGCCACAAGTTGGAATATGATTGTGAGGAGCAGATAGAGACACAGGAGGAAGCAGCATGTTGAGACAGATGGGGTTTTCACGGGAGATATGGGGCCGGGGCCTGCAGCTTTTTTTAATCTCTGTTTTTTGCCTCTTTTGCTGGGGGATGGTCAAGGTTTCTCAGTTTTCATTTAATTTGAACTGTCCTTATACTACTTTGCTTGCCTGGGGGCTGGGGAACCGGGAAGCCGAGAGCGGGGAGCCGTTATTCTTGAGCGGGGCGTTAGTTTACATAACCGGGGTGGATCCCAGATACCTGCCCGGAGTTCTGGAAAAAGGGCTTCCTGCCATTCCTTTCGAAGAAGACGCCGTTGCTGCCGCCTTTGCCGGAGGAGCCTCCGTGGGGAAAGAAGAACGCCCGCTTCAGGCTCCAGCCGCTGCCGGGGAGTCCGGGGATGCTTCAAAACAACCCGTCGAAGTAGCACTTTACCATACCCACAATGCGGAAACTTATATCCCGCTGCACGGCAAAAGCAAGGTGGACGGGAAAAATGGGGGGGTCGGCCTTGCGGCCGAAGAAATGGTAAAAGTTTTAGAAAAGGCGGGGATCAAGGCAGTCCACGACCGGACCCTGCACGATTATCCCGACTTTCCTACATCCTATATCAAGTCGGAAGCAACTGCCCGGCGCCTGGTCCAGGAAAATCCTGCCCTGAAGGCCCTGGTGGACGTGCACCGGGATGCGGGTTTAAGCAAGAGAGAAACTGTAAAGGTTGGGGGGCAGGAGGCAGCCCGCATTTTATTGGTTGTAGGAAACGGGGAGCGGCTGCCGAATCCCCATTGGCGGGAAAATTACGCTTTTGCGCAGGAAATTGCCAACCGCCTGGAGGAAAAATACCCGGGCATTTTGAAAGGAGTAAGATTGAAGCCCGGCCGCTACAACCAGCATCTTTCACCCCGCGCCCTGCTGGTCGAAGTGGGAGGCGATAAAAATACGCCGGCGGAGGCCCTGGGTGCGGCCCGCTGCTTTGCTACCGTCCTTGCAGAACTGATCCGGGAAGAGAGGGCCGGAGCAGAACGGTAGCAGCATGAATACTTTAAGGCAGCGGGGGAATCTTAGTAAAAAAAGTCAAGTGAGGTGAGTCGGATTGGAGAAGTGGCAGCGTGTGACGATTATTCTTGCCCTCGTTTTGCTTTTAGTGGGGGGACTCAATCTTACAATACGTGCCATTCAGCAAACACAGGGAGAAGAAAAGAGATTTTTCGCCCTTAATTTAGAAAGCCGGGAGATTGTGGTCTGCGGGCATCCCTATCGGGTTGGTGCCCTGCTGGATCAGGGAAGAAACAGCATGGCTCGCTGCCTGGAAGGGTTTTCTTTGTCAAATTTGAAGCAAGTCTTAAAATAGATAAACTCGAGAATTTAAAATACTTTTTTTGAAGGGCACAAAGTGATAATATCTACTTTAGGTGCCCTGATTTATTTTTTAGAAAAGAGGAAGGCGATGTCTGAGCGCGAAAAGGTTGCCCGGGCGATCGGGATCATTACCATTGCCATGATCCTCTCCCGGCTCCTGGGATATGCACGCGACCTTGCCCTTTATGCCCAGTTCGGGCAAAACAGGATTACCGATGCCTATAATGCAGCCTTTTCAATTCCGGATTTTCTCTATATGATCCTGGTGGGCGGCGCTTTAAGTTCCGCTTTTATTCCTGTTTTCGGCGGGTATCTGGCTACCGGTCGGGAAGCAGAAGGATGGCACGTTGCGAGCAGTCTCGCCAATTTAATTATCATCCTGCTTCTGATAGGGATTGGTCTGGGCCTGGTCTTTACGCCTCAACTTGTGCGCATCCTTGTTCCCGGTTTTGATCCCGGAGAACTCGCTCTTACCGTTCGCCTTACCAGAATTATGTTCATCCAGACCTTTTTTATGGCTTTAAGCGGGGTCGCGATCGGAATTTTAAATTCCTATAAACATTTTATAACCCCCGCTCTCGGCTCGATTCTCTACAACTTTGCCGTTGTTGTGGTGGGCTGGAGTTTGGCTCCCTATCTCGGAATTGCGGCTTATTCAATCGGAGTCGTCGTGGGGGCCGTCCTGAACTTTGCGGTTCAGCTTCCCCCTCTGCTCAAGTTTGGTTTGCGCTACCGCCCGGTGCTTGATCTCGCGCACCCCGGGGTCAGGCAGATTGGGGCTCTCGTCTTTCCGGTATTAATCGGGCTCTCTGCCTCTCAGTTCAACCTCTTTGTCAGCCAGAACCTGGCCTCCGGGCTGGCGGGCGGCCTCCTGGCGGCCCTCCGCACGGCCCAGCGCCTTATGCAGGTCCCTTTGGGAATTTTTGCAGTGGCGGTCGGAACGGCGATCTTCCCAACTTTAACGGAGCAGGCGGCGCGCCGGGAATGGGCTCAGTTTCGCCGGTCGACTTCGCTGGGGATCAGGACCGTAAATTTTTTAACGATCCCCGCCACGGCGGGATTGATCGCTTTGGGTCTGCCTGCCATCCGGTTTCTCTTTGAAGTGGGAAAATTCACCCCGCAAGATACCTGGGCGACCGCAACCGCCCTGTTCTATTATTCATTTGGGATTGTCGGCTACTCAGGAGCCCTTGTTTTAAACAGGGTATACTATGCCTTAAAAGATACGAAAACGCCGGTCTTGATCGGGGTCACGACTGTTTTTTTAAACTTGATTTTGAACCTGGTGCTGGTGAAATTCCTCGGGCACGGGGGATTGGCGCTGGCCTATTCGATCGTCGGGATCGTCAACATGACTGCCCTGCTCCTGATCCTGCGCGTCAAGATCGGGAGCATCGACGGAAGGCGCATTCTCGTTTCGGGAGCCGGGGCGCTAGGGTCGGCTTTAATCATGGGAGGAGCCTCCTACCTGCTGGTGGTCCGCCTGGAAGCATTCCTGGGGACTGTTTCGAAGCTGTCCCAACTGGCTACTGTAGGTGCGGGGGTTGCAGCCGGGGCCGTGCTTTATCCTGCACTCGCCTATTTGCTGCGCCTGGAAGAGTTCCGCCTTGCTCTGGACATGCTTGGACGGCGCCTGAGGGTTTTCAGGGGCAATCGCTCCCTGCGTTAAGGGGGCGCATTTTAAAAGAGTTCATTTTGTCGGCGCCCTTTTATTTAAAGACCGGCAGCATCCGCTTGCCGGCGCCTCTCCCTTGCTGACTGGAGCATGCAGCAGGTGTTGCTATTGACAAAAGTGCGGGGTGGTGGTATTTTGATGCTAGGATTTTTTAGCACTCAAATCTTTAGAGTGCTAATTCAGGAAGGTGATGGCGCCAATGAAATTAAACCAGCGGAAGCGGCGGGTGCTTGAAGCAATTGTGGAGGATTACATTACATATGCGGAACCCGTAAGCTCGCGCGCCATTGCGCGCAAGCACCAGCTTGGCGTCAGCTCTGCAACAATTCGCAATGAAATGGCTGATTTAGAAGAAATGGGCCTGATTGAGCAGCC
>DAOURU010000030.1 GCA_030627585.1 Bacillota bacterium | reverse complement strand
TTGTAAAGGTTGAAAAGGTGGTATACGCGCCGCAAAAACCGACGCCCAGTAAAAGGCGAAACCGGGGAGTTAACAAGAACCTTTCCAGGGCTAGCACCTGAATGAGTCCTAAAAGGAAGCTCCCCGTGATATTTGCAACCATCGTGCCGTAAGGAAACCCGGCTCCTAAAAAAAGAAATGCTTTCCCCACGCCATAGCGGGTTATTGCCCCGAAAAAACCGCCTAAACCCACCCAAAAAAATTCCATTCGCCTCTCCCTTATTTGCTAATTCTTGCTCCTGGCTGCCCCTCTCTCCTGGCGATGCTCTATCGTTATTGCTCCTCTTGTTCAGGAGGCCTTTTGGTGGTTTACCCGGATTAAACCCGAGCAAGTTAAAATTTCAACCCCGCGCTGTTCCAGTTCATCCAGGAAAAGGTTCATTCCCAAAGAATCGCTTGCGATATGGCCGGCCACGACCACATTAATATGATGCTTTTCCGCTTCTTTCCGGTGTTCCTCGGAAATGTGCATGCAAACAACTGTTCCAATCCCTGCTGTCGCCAGCTTTTCAAAAGCCTCTTTGGCGCCTCCGGTGCCCCCGGTCATGTCAACAAAAATCTTCCCTGCCCGCCCCTTTTCTTTGCCGACGATCACCTTCGGGCCGGCGTTAACCTTAACCGCCTCCCGGTACTCAGGCAACTCTTTGAGGGTTTTCACGACATCGCTCACAGTTTCGGGCCCTTTTTCCGCAAAGAATGCCTCCAGAAACTTTGTAACCAAATTATCTGCTGGGGTGTGGACGCACATGAAAGGGAAGGCAAGGAGCCGCGCCGCATCAACGGCGCGGTTATGATTTATGGGCAGCAAACGACGTCCCACCTCGGCGATCCTTCCCGCTAAAATTCCTTCCGCGACGTTGATTGGCACTCCTAAACGGTGCAAAATATCCTCCTGGAGGTGCATCACTTCATAGAGGGAAGCCATCGCCCTTCCTTCGGGATGGTGGGAAACAATGAGGTCAATCGGCTTTCCTTTTTCCCGCAAGCGGTCGGCCAGAAGAACTTCTCCCACCTCAATATCGATCCCGCTTAAAACTCCCCGGACCTCCCAGCTCTCATCTCCATTTAAAATCCGGGTATCGCTGTAAGGATTTTTTAGCTTTTCAAGATCGAACTCTTTTTTTTCGCTTTCTTTCAGGTCCTCGTACTCTTTACGCTGCTTTTCAAGAATTTTCCGAACCTCAGCCTCTCCCCGCGGATCTGCTGCTATTCCCTTTTGCAGCGCCAGTTCATAGATTTCGCGGATTAACACAGAATCCCTCCTCAGATTAATATACCCCTGTTTATATTATGATCAAGTATATCTACTTCTGTATCTACTTTCCATCTTCCTTGCTTAGTATTTCAACAACGAGAGGAGTAATATCCTCCAGCGAATTTATGGAAGCATAAAACTTCCCGGCGCTCCCGCCGATCATCAGCGTAGGAACGGGATTCGCAGTATGGGAGCTCGTTGTCAAATCCTCGATGTTACCGTGGTCGCTTACTACCAGTAAAATAAATTCACCCAGATCAAGATTTGCGACAACCGCTTCCAAAAAGGCATCCAGCAACGCAAAAAGGTACCGCGCTCTGGAAAAATCCTGACGGTGTCCGGTAATATCTGTTTGAAAATACTCAAATAAAGTAAAGTCATAAGCAGCGGCAAGTCTGGCAAGCCTTAGCCCCGCCTCCTCGGGAGGGACGATAGGCACCTTGTAGCCCAAACCAACCAGTATTTCATTCGTAATATCCTGGTAAACAGCCCTGCCGCAGCGAAGGTCATCCAGGTTCCGCAAGGTTAGGCCGGCGCTCAGGGCGGCTAGCGTAGAGGCAGAATGGTGCCGGCGGCGCCGCGCCACCTGCTCAAAGTATTCGGGGCGGTAGGCGTTTGCAAAAGCGACCTCTTTGCCTAAACTTTTAAGTTTTTTGAAAATGCTGGCTTCCTCTAAAATCTGAATTAACGGCCCTGTAGGATAACCATTCGCATGAAAACCAACCCGCGCCGCAGCATTGACCCCGGTCCAGAGCGTTATCTGTCCGGAAGCGCTCTGGGGAAGCCCTGCGATTCCCAACTGCGCTTCAGTAGGCACCATCACCGCAGTAGAGTTTACAAGCGGGCGCTTTCTCCGGTAAAGGAGGCGGCCCCCTAAAATTTCATCTAAAAAGGGAGTTTCTGCCGTTGCGTAAGGGTTTTTTCCCGCATCCGGCTCCCCTAACCCAAAACCGTCAAGAAAGACCATAAGCACCCTCATTGCAGTAAAAACTCCTGTTTCTATCTTCGTTTTTTCAGCCAAGTTTTCAATTTCCGAAACGAAAAGGTATTAATTACATCCTTTGCTTCGGCCCATCCCCGCCTTGCGGTAAGAACACCGTACTGCATATCGTCCAGGTTATGAACATCATGGGCATCTGTATTTACCGCAAAAAGAACCCCCAGCTCCTTTCCCTCCCGGATATAAACATCCTTGAGATCAAGGCGGTCGGGAGAAGCGTTAATTTCTATCGCTGTCCCTGTTTCTGCGGCGACTTCCAAAGCCCGGGACACATCCAGGGGATAGGGGCCTCTGCGCCCCAGCAAACGCCCGGTTGGGTGACCGAGAATATCTACATGTTCGTTCTTTAAGGCAGCAATAACACGCTCGGTTAAAGTCTCTCGATCCTGCTTAAATCCGGAATGAACAGAAGCGATCACGAGATCCATTTCCGCCAAAATTTTATCATCAAAATCCAGTTCTTTGTTTGCAAGAATATCAACTTCAATTCCGGCTAATAAGTGAATATTTTTCAGTTCTTGATTCAGGCGCGCAATTTCGTCCCGCTGCTGGAACAATCTTTCTTCCGTAAGACCGTGGGTAACAGCAAGCGATTTCGAATGGTCGGTAATTGCCAGGTACTGGTACCCCTGCGCCAGAGCTGCTGCTGCCAGTTCCTCAAGGTTGTTCACCCCGTCACTCCAATTGCTATGAACATGAAGATCTCCTTTAATATCTTTTTTCGCCACAAGTTTTGGAAGTTTTCCAAGCTGCGCTGCTTCGATCTCTCCTTGATCCTCTCTCAGTTCCGGAGGAATATATGACATCTCTAAAAGGCTGTAGAAATCAGCTTCCGATTCCGGGTGGCAAAGCTGCTCCTGCTGAAAAACTCCGTATTCACTGATTTTCCAGCCCCGTTCGTGCGCTTTTTCCCGCAAAGCAATATTATGAGCCGGGGACCCGGTAAAATGTTGTAAAGCAGAAACAAAAAGAGGGGGCTTAACTGCTAAAAGATCCACCTGCATCCCCCACCGCGTCAAGACCGTTGCCTTTGTCTCTCCTTTTGCTATGATCTCCTGTACCCACGAAGCTTCAACAAACTTTCCTATCACAGCGGAGGGATGCTCAGATGCTACAACAAAATCAAGATCTCCTACAGTTTCCCTGCCGCGCCGGTAGCTCCCGGCAACTTCGACCCTTTCCGCTCCTCCTTGTTTTTTCAGGTAGTTCTTAATTTCCCTGGCAATTGCGGCTGCAATATGCAAAGGCCAGCGTTTTTGGTGCTCCCGCATTGACTCAATTCCGCGTAAAATCGCCGCTTCGGTTTTTTTGCCGAGACCCGGTATTTCCCGCAACCGCTGCGCCCTAGCCGCAGCCTCTAATTCTTCAAGCGAAGTGAGGTGGAGGTGTTGATATACAATCTGAGTAGTCTTCGCCCCGACCCCGGGAATTTGCAGCATTTCCCGGAGACCCGGTGGAATTTTTTGCCTGAGTTCTTGATAATAGCGCAGTTGACCTGTTTCTACCAGTTCTTTAATTTTTCCTGCCAGTGCTGCTCCAATTCCTGGAAGTTCCTTGAGCCTGTCTTCCCTGACAAGCTCCTCTACTTCCAGATACGTATGCTCCAGAACGCGGGCCGCTTTGCGGTAAGCCCTTGCTTTAAAGGGATTCTCCCCCATGATTTCCAAAAGATCCGCAATCTCGCTGAAAATCCGGGCTATCTCCAGGTTCGTCATCGATAGAACTCCCAAAATATAGTTTAAAAAGGGACTATTTAAGTGATTTTTCTTGCTCCAGTAATTTCACCAGGCTGTTATAATCTTCTTGCAGCTTGTTTAATTCATCCGCGATATTTAAAGCAGCTAAAACGGCTACTTTACTCACGGAAAGATGGGGATTTTTCTGGCCGATCAAACGCATTTTCTTATCAACGTAAACAGCAATCCCTTCGATATATTCAGACTGCGCATGCCCTTTAATGACGTACTCTTCACCGTAAATTTTTACCGTTACCCTAACTTTTTCATCGTTGCGTTCCTGCTCTCTCCCGGTCATTATTAACCTCCCCTCAGGTCGATATGATATGTTTCTCCTTCCAAAAGAGAATTCCTGCCTTCCTTACCTGAGACTTGCCCCTACTTGTTCAGCAAGAGCATCAAGAATCTGGTTATGAATGAGCGAAACTTCTTCGTCGGTAAGTGTTCGTTCGTGTGACTGGAAGAATAAAGCATAAGCGAGGCTCCGGTATCCTGCAGGCACCTGGGGGCCCTGGTAGACATCAAAAAGCCGGCATTCCTTAAGCAATGTTCCTCCTGTTTTCAGAATAACCTCTGTTACGCGGGCCGCCGGTACTTCTTCAGGGACGACAACCGCGAGATCTCTCGCAATACCGGGGTAACGCGGAAGCGGCTGGAAAACCTTGTGCAGACTGGCTAAAGGCAAAACTTTTGCTAAATCAAGCTCGCAAACAACAACTCGCGTAGGAATCTCAAAATATTCCAAAACGTCGGGGTGCAGCTCACCAACAAAACCCGCCTCTTCTGAACCGAGCAAAAGGCGCGCCGCGCGGCCGGGGTGGAGGGGAGGAAAATCACGCCAGGGCTGAAAATTGACGTTTTTAACTCCCAACACTTCAAAAAGTTTTTCTATCATCCCTTTCACATCATAGAAATCGCGCGGCTGCCCCGCTTCCTGCCAGCCCCGGTCAATTTTGCCGCAAACGGCGATTCCCAAATGCAGCTTTTCCTCCGGCAACTTTCCTTGCCCGGCAGGTTCAAAAATCTTTCCAAGTTCAAAGAAGCCTAAATTCGTCAGCTTGTGCTTGTAATTGCGGGAGATGTTTTCTATCAAACCGGGCAGAAGCAAGGGACGCAACACTCCCTGCTCCTCGCGCAAAGGATTCTGGAGGCGGACCGTTTGGCGCAAAGGGCTCTCCTCAGGAAGCTTAAGATTAAGCAGGGAATTTTCATTAATAAAACTATAGTTAATCACTTCATCAAGACCCGCGTTCACCATTACTTCAATAATTAAATCTTTGACGGCAAAACGGTCCTCGTGAAAACCCTGGGAAAGCACTCCCACGGGAATCGTCGCCTCAATCTGATCATAACCGTAAAGCCGGGCGACCTCTTCAATTAAATCAATTTCTTCACCGATGTCGACGCGGTAAGGCGGGATATTTACCAGAAGAGCGTCCGGACCGAAAAGCTCACAAGTGAACCCAATGCGGGTTAAAATTTCCTGCACTTCTCCCCGGCTCAAATGGGTACCCAAGATCCGGTTTACCCTGGATGTCCTGAGGCGAACCGCGAGAGGGGCGGCAGGGCGTACATATTCGTCGACTACACCTGCAGCAATTGTTCCGGCGCCTAATTGCTCGATCAGTTGCGCAGCCCGGTTAAGGGCATCAACAACACCATCAAGGTTGATTCCCTTCTCAAAGCGCAAAGAGGACTCGGTCCGCATTCCCAGCAGCCTGGCCGTACGCCTGATATTTAAGGGATCGAAGTAGGCAGCCTCTAAAAGAACGGTGCGCGTCGCTTCTGTTACCTCACTGGGCAACCCGCCCATCACACCAGCGAGAGCAACGGGAACGCGGGCATCCGCAATGACCAGCATCTCCTCATCTAAATCCCTTGTAACTCCATCCAGGGAAACCAGTTTTTCTCCGGGTTGTACCCTGCGTACAATAATTTGCGCCCCCTGCAATCGGTCATAATCAAAGGCGTGAAGGGGCTGACCCAGCTCTAACATTACATAATTTGTAACATCGACAATATTATTTATTGGCCTGATGCCCGCGGCTTTGAGTCTGTATTGAAGCCAGCGAGGTGAAGGAGTAATTTTAACATTCTGAACAATCCGGCCCGCATAACGCCGGCACAAGTGAGGATCCTTTATTTCCACCCGGATCAAGTCCCCGGTACGCACCCCCTCCTCCTGCACCTGGATCTCCGGCAAATTCAACCTTCCGCCTGTAAGCGCCTTTGCTTCGCGGGCAATGTTGACAATCGCCAGGCAGTCACCCCGGTTCGGAGTCAAATCAAATTCCAGGATTTGATCATCAAGACCCAGCGCTCGATCAAGGCTCGTGCCCGGTAAAATGCCCGAATCGAGAACAAGCACCCCCTTGTCGTCACCGTACCCCCACTCATCTGTGCCTAACTCGGAACCAGAGCAAAGGATGCCTTCCGATTTTTCTCCTCTGAAAGAACGCACCTCAACCTTTTGTCCTGAAGGAAGAGTCGCGCCGGGCCGCGCCACGGCTACATTAATCCCAGCCTCGAGGTTGGGCGCCCCGCTGACTATTTGAAGAATTTCAGAACCTACCTCAACCCGGCATATCATAAGGCGCCTCGCGTTGGGATGGGGGGCGAGCTCCAATATTTTTCCCGCAACGATTTGTTCCAAACCAGGCACCGGAGGGGTTACTCCTTCGACGGCGATACCCGCCATCGTCAGCTTTTCTGCTAGATCCTCTGCGGGAAGCTCCAAAGTTATATAATCTTTCAGCCATTTGTAAGGCACGCGCAAAGTTCATTCCCCCTTAAAATTGTTGCAAAAAGCGAAGGTCGCTTTCAAAAAAGAGGCGCAAGTCGTTAATTCCGAACTTCAGTAAAGCGATTCGTTCTACTCCCATGCCGAAGGCGAAGCCAACTACCTCTTCCGGATCATAACCGACATTCTCAAGGACCTTCGGGTGAACCATCCCTGCGCCTAAAATCTCAAGCCAGCCCGTCCCTGAGCAAACCCGACACCCTTCTCCCTGGCAGTTGAGGCAGGAGATGTCAGCTTCAGCACTTGGTTCGGTGAAAGGGAAAAAGCTCGGCCGCAGGCGGATTTCCCGGTCCTTGCCGAACATCTGGCGCGCAAAGGTCAATAAGACCCCCTTTAAATCGCCTAAAGTACAATGCCTGTCGACCAGGAGGCCCTCTACTTGATGAAACATCGGAGAGTGGGTGGCATCATCATCCCGCCGGTAGACTTTTCCGGGAGCAATAATGCGCACCGGGACGCGGGGCACCGTCTTCTCAAGGGTACGCACCTGTACCGGAGAAGTATGAGTGCGGAGCAGCATCTCCCCGGTGATGTAAAAGGAATCCTGCATGTCCCGGGCGGGATGCCCCTTGGGAATATTTAATGCCTCAAAGTTATAATAATCCCACTCAACTTCAGGACCTTCCGCGATTTCAAAACCCATTCCCGTAAAAATCTCCTCTATTTCATTCATGATAAGAGTTAAAGGATGCCTGTGACCCCGGCGGACGGGACGCCCCGGCAGGGTTACATCAATAGCTTCGGATGCCAACTGTTTTTGCTTCTCTTGCTCTATTAAATTTTGGAATCTCCGGTCGAGCTCGCTTTCGAGAAAAGCGCGGACCTCGTTCGCAAGCTGTCCGGTTCTGGGGCGCTCGTCAGGAGGGAGTTCCTTCATCTCCCTTAATACTCTGGTCAACTCCCCTTTTTTGCCCAGGTATTTAACCTTTATTGTTTGAAGTTCTTCCAAAGTTCGCGCTGCTTCCAGTTCTGAAAATGCTTTTTCTTTTATCCGCAAGATTTCTTGCTCCATCCCAAACACCTCCAAGCATAAAATATAAACCTCCGTCACAAGGGACGGAGGTTAACCACCCGCGCGGTACCACCCTTCTTGGCGACAAGGCCCTCTTTGCAGGGTAAAGTATTGCCTGATCTTTAACGGGAAAACCGGCAGCACCTATTAGCCCCTCGGAACGTTCAGCACTGCGACTTCCAGGCGAACTTCAGAATTTAGATTCTAGGCCGTACTTTCAGTCCGGGGTACGGCCTCCCTGAAAGAACCCGGCAATTCCTACTCTCCTGGGCATGGTCGTTTCCAATATTTATTTGATAATATTTTATTTGATCAAATAAAACATCTTGCTATTGAAGCATAAATTTACGATACAGAATGTAGGCATAAATGGATCCGGTAGACTCGAATAAGCGCCAAAAGAAACGGGCTGGAAGGGACAAAAGAGCACATCCTCTCAGGAAGGATTTCTCTAACTCATTAAGATTATACCATAACCATCAATGCCCCTACAAGAGTAGCAAAACAAGGTTAAAGCCTATCAGGAGTGCGCTCATGATCTAATCATCTTCGCCCTTAAAATCTATAAACCGGGTTATTTCTCGAACCCTTGTAGTCTGGGAGCCCGCTTTCAAAAGAAACGACCCTAAATTGTGCACAAATTGACGATAATAGTCCTAAATTTTACTATTATTTTACCTAATTTTTCATAAAATCAAGGGTTCGACAAAATTAGGAAGTTGAAAAGTTATTTTGGCGAGAGATTTCGTAGAGGATTAATGCTGCGGCAACCGCGGCATTTAAAGAGTCGACCCCGGGGCAGAGAGGAATGCTTACAATTTCGTCAGCAATAGGATAAATTTCCGGTCTAACTCCGCGCGCTTCGTTACCGATCACCAAAACAAGGCGGGGGTGCCTCAAATTCGCCTTAAAATATGCCACCCTGGCGCGCGGATCAGAAGCAACGACGAAGACACCGCGCAGCCTCATTTTTTCAAGCAATTCCGCAAGATCTACATTAGAAAAGGTGGGAACGCGAAAAATCGACCCCATTGTGGCGCGGAGTACTTTGGGATTATAAAGATCAACCGTTCCCCGGCCGAGATAAATCCCGCTCACCCCTATCCCGTCTCCGGTCCTGAGAATCGTCCCCAAATTGCCGGGGTCCTGGATACCGTCGAGGGCAAGGAACAAGCTCCGAGGCTGCTTGAATAATTCCTCTTCCTGCCAGACTGGCATGGCTCCTACTGCCAGCACTCCCTGAGGGGTTTCTGTCTCCGCCAGCGCCCGAAGTTCCCGTTCGCTGACAAGGAAGAGAGGAATATGAAAAAGCCGGGCCTGCTGAAAGAGGCGCCTCCCTTTTTCCCGCTCTAGGATTCTTTCCGTATAAAGAATAAAGTCAAGGTTTACGC
>DAOURU010000259.1 GCA_030627585.1 Bacillota bacterium | reverse complement strand
GGCGGTTCCTGTCCAGTTGGGAGGCGGCCTGCGGAATTTGGAGCAGATCCAGGCAGCCCTGGCCCTCGGGGTGGCGCGGGTTGTCCTGGGGACCGCCGCCATTATAAATCCCAAACTTGTAGAAGCCGCCTGTCGCAAGTTCGGACAAAACCGGATTGTGGTGGGCCTCGACACCCGGGGCGGTTTTGTGGCGGTCAAGGGATGGAAAAAAGTAACAGCCAGGCATGTCCTGGATGTGGCGCAGGAGATTAAAGAGCAGGGGGGAGAGCGCGTCATTTTTACCGATACCGCCCGTGATGGAATGCTGACCGGGCCCAACTTTGAGGCAATTCAAGAACTTGCCCGGCGGACGGGTTTGCGGGTAATCGCCTCGGGTGGTATAAGCTGCCTTGAGGATTTGTTGAAATTGAGAGAATTGGAAGCAGAGGGTGTTGAAGGGGCAATTCTCGGAAAGGCCCTTTACGAAGGAAGAATTGAGCTTGAAGCGGCTCTCAAAGCTGCTGCCGGCGGGGATGCCTAAAAGAACCGGGGGGTGATGCCGGGTGCTGGCGAAACGAATTATTCCCTGTCTTGACGTTGATGCGGGGCGGGTTGTGAAAGGAATAAAATTTGTCGACCTGAGAGATGCCGGGGACCCCGTTGAACTGGCCGCTTTTTATGATGCAGCCGGGGCCGATGAACTGGTTTTCCTTGATATTACAGCATCTCATGAAGAGCGCAAGACCATGGTGGATGTGGTGCGGCGGACGGCGGAAAATGTCTTTATTCCCTTTACCGTCGGCGGGGGAATCCGGACAGTGGAAGACATCAGGGAAATGCTGCAGGCTGGGGCCGACAAGATCGCCATTAATACTGCAGCCGTGCTGGAGCCCGGGCTGATCGAGGAGGGGGCGCGGAAATTCGGGAGCCAGTGTATTGTTGTGGCCGTTGATGCTCGTGAGATCTCCTCCGGCCGCTGGGAGGTCCTGACGCACGGCGGAAGGCGGGGCACGGGAAGAGATGTCCTTGCGTGGGCGCGCGAGGTTGAGCAGCGGGGCGCCGGGGAGATCCTTTTAACCAGCCTTGACCGCGACGGCACCAGGGATGGTTACGATCTGGCTTTAACCCGCGCCGTAAGCGAAGCTGTAAGGATTCCCGTGATTGCTTCCGGGGGCGCCGGAAATCTCAAACATCTCTGGGAGGGCCTGACGCTTGGAGCAGCGGATGCGGCTTTGGCGGCTTCGATTTTTCACTATCAGGAGTATACAGTCAGAGAAGCAAAGGAATACCTGGCGGAAAGAGGGGTGCTGGTGCGGTTATGAAAGCACGGCCAGTTTTAACAGATGAGCAAGAAATTCAGAGCGTGCTTGGCGGGATAAAATTTAACGAAAACGGCTTGGTTCCGGCGGTTATTCAGGAAGTCGAAACTGGAGAGATCCTGATGGTTGCGTATATGAACCGGGAATCCCTGATCCGCTCGCTTCAAACCGGGCGGACCTGGTTTTACAGCCGGAGCAGACAGCGTCTCTGGTTGAAAGGGGAAACCAGCGGAAACCTCCAGTACATCCGGGAAGTGCGGGTTGACTGCGACAGGGATGCCCTGCTTTTCAAGGTTGAGCAGTTGGGCGCGGCCTGCCACGAAGGATACCGTTCCTGCTTTTTCCGCTGCCTGGGAGAACCCCTGCAGGAAAAGGAGCTGCAGAAAGGTTCGAGACCGGCAGAGATCGTTGATGAACTTTTTGCGGTAATTAAGGAGCGGCAGCAGTCTTTGCCCGAGGGTTCTTACACTGCAAAGTTATTCCGCAAGGGAATTGATAAAATAACAAAAAAGCTGGGAGAAGAAGCGGTGGAAGTGGTGATTGCCGGAAAAAACAGGGACCGCGCCGAGCTTGTGGAAGAAACGGCCGACTTGCTTTACCACCTTCTGGTTTTGCTGGCGGAGTCAAACGTGAGCCCCGACGAGGTTTGGCTGAAACTGGCGGAGCGGCGGCGGTAGGTGATGCAGGTGGGGTTTTGGGAGGATTTAAATCCGGCTCAGCAGGAAGCGGTGCGCCATACGGAGGGCCCCCTGATCATTTTTGCGGGGGCGGGAAGCGGAAAGACGCGGGTGCTTACCTACAGGATCGCGCACCTTTTACGGTTGGGAATATCTCCCTTTAAAATCCTGGCCGTTACCTTTACGAACCGTGCCGCCGGCGAGATGCGCCAGCGCGTGCAGCAGCTGGTGGGTGCTGCGGCGCGGGATGTCTGGATCAGCACCTTTCATTCCCTCGCAGTACGCATTCTCCGCCAGGAGGTGCGCCATCTTTCATATGACCGCAGCTTTGTTATTTATGACGAGGCAGACCAGTTGACGGTGAT
>DAOURU010000119.1 GCA_030627585.1 Bacillota bacterium | reverse complement strand
TGCGGAGAGGATTGCGGAGCGGGGGGATCGGGAGTGGCCCGTTGGGTGCGGCAGCGGCCGTTCCGGCTGGAGACCGGAGCAGCCTTAAAAGTAGGCCTCAGAGGTAGCCGCGCCGCGCCAGGTGCTCCTCAATCCGGCGCGCCGCGGCTTCAGCCTCCTCCCTGAGGGTCAAGAAATCCCCTTCCAGAAAGACGTAGGCGGGGTTGTAGTCCGCCTCTTCCCGGTACTTCATCAGCTTGGAGAAGATGTGAGAAATCTCAGGTTCAAGAATCCCCTTTTTAATAAAATGAAGGCCCAGCAGCCTCAACGCCCCTTCGTGGGTTTTCGGCTCCAGGCCCTCTGTCAGAAGGAGGGCTCTGATGTGGTAAAAGAGATAATAGTACAGCCTGGAAACGGCGTCACTGAAGAAGCCGTTGCGGGAGAGAAGTTCGGCAGCATCCAGAATCCTGGATGCCCTTTCCATTTCTGCTCTTATGTTCTCCTTCTTGTTGTCTTCGGTCACAGAGGAATCCCCTCCCGCTCGATGTCCCGCGCGATCCTTCTTTCCCGCTTTCTCAAAAATTCAAACTCTTCCGCGGAGAGGACAAGGGTGGAAATGGGAGTCAGGTGCTCCAGCTCCACTTCGGCAACCTTTTCCAGAATCCGCTTCTTTTCCTCCCTTGTCAGGCCGGAGATGATCACAGCCACATCGAGATCAGACTCCGGGTCGAAATCTCCCCTCGCCTTTGACCCGTAAAGAATGAGCTTCACCGGGCGGCTCCCCAACAGCCTCGCGATGCTCTCCTTGAGTTCCGCCAGCGCCGCCCTTTCCTCAGTTGTAAGATGACCGTACACCCCGGCATTCATTAGAAACCGTCCACCTTCCACGCGCCCGCTGTACAGCGCGCTTTTATGCTTTTATGAAACAGCCGTAAACTGTTTTTAAACTCCCTTGCTCTCACAGATCTGCAGCCGGGAGGCCTGCAGAGCGCCGCTTCAAAGGCGAATCTGGCGCGAAGGGAAGACCGCTCAGCTCAATCCGGTAAAGGTGCTCCTGGAGCCTTTCCGAGGCGTCGAGAATTTCGATTCCAATAATGTGCTTCTCACCGTCGAGATCTACCGTAACCCCCTCTTCAATGTCTAAGCTGGATGCAGGAGGGACGTCGCGAAACGCTATGTAAAGGGCGTCAACTTCGGGGTCATACTCGATTTTCATAATCCCCCTCCTTAAAAAACTTCCGCTTGATGCTAACAGTAACAACCACTGTCTTCCCATTATCTTCCTGAAAATAAGTAACACGCAACCAGTCGCCGGCCCGCTTCTTCCAAGCATTTTTTCTGCCTTTAATGCTCTCTGTTACATGGTCGGGATCCTGAATCGCTGCAAGCACCTCTACCGATTCTACTTCAAAACGGCGCATTCTGTTTTTGGCATGACGTGAAAGCTATCATCATTATACCACATTCTCCTGCGCCCTGCGCCAGCCGGGAAAAAGCCAGTCTAAAAGAGCCAGAGCCTCTTCAGGAGTTTTCAGACCGGAGCCAAGCCTTAAATGATCAATCAGAGTTGCAGCCACCCCGGGATGACAGTCCCCGTTCCGGGCGATAAAAATGCGGCTGTTTTTGGTAGCCGTCCTCTCCTCCTGGGAAGTAAATAGCTCTTCCTTCAACTTCTCGCCGGGGCGAATTCCCGTAATTTTGATCTCGATATCCCGATCCGGGACCAAACCGGAAAGGCGGATCAGATCGCGGGCGAGGTCCAAAATCTTCACTGGCTCTCCCATGTCCAGCACAAAGATCTCGCCGCCCCGCGCCAGCGCCCCGGCCTGGATAATCAGCTGCACCGCTTCCGGGATCGTCATAAAGTAGCGCACCATTTCGGGATGAGTCACCGTCACGGGGCCGCCCCACGCGATCTGGCGTTTAAAAATAGGAATCACGCTCCCCCGGCTCCCCAGGACGTTACCGAACCGGACAGCCGCAAAGCGGGCTGGAAGGCTCTCCTGCCTGCTTTTTTCATTGAGATACTGGATTACCAGTTCAGCGGCGCGCTTCGTGGCACCCATCACACTACGGGGACAAACCGCTTTGTCTGTGGAAACAAGCACAAAAATCTCGCTTTGAAAGCGGAGGGCCGCCCCGGCTACGACGTAAGTGCCCAGCACGTTATTGGCCACCGCCTGTTCCGGGCAACGCTCCATCATCGGGACGTGCTTGTGGGCGGCCGCGTGGAAAACCACCTGCGGCCCGTACTTCTCGAAAATTTGCTCCACCTTTGCCTGGTCCCGGATATCCGCCAGCTCCGCCCGGGCATCCAGATCGGGGCAGTGCTCCAGGAGCTCGAGCTCGATTTCAAAAAGGTTGTTTTCGCTGTGGTCCAGCATCACGAGAGAGGCCGGACGGAAGCGGGCAATCTGGCGGCACAGCTCGGACCCAATCGATCCCCCCGCCCCGGTCACAAGCACCACTCTACCTGTGAGATAAGAGGCAATTTCCTCCAGATCCAGCTGCACCGGCTCCCGCCCCAGCAGGTCTTCGACCTGCACCTCCCGGATCTGGCTCACCGATACCCTGCCGTTGATCAGCTCGTAAATCCCCGGCACGGTCTTGAGCCGGGCACCTGTTGTTTTGCAGATCTCCACCAGTTCCCGCACAACTCGCCCGGGAACCGAGGGCATGGCGACGATGATTTCGTCGATCCGGTGTTCTTTCACAAGGCGGGGAACGTCATGCCGGTTCCCCAAAATCGGGACATCCAGCAGGTAAAGGCCCTTTTTGCGCGGGTCGTCATCTACAAACCCGGCGGGGAAGAGACCGAGTGCTGGGTGATTGCGGAGTTCGCGCACGACCACTGCTCCGGCGTCGCCGGCGCCGATGATCAGGACGCGCCGCTGCCGTGCTTGGGTTGCGCAGGCAGTTTCCTGCAACGCCCTCCCGGCGCGGTCTTCGGAAACTTCGACGGGCGAGAGCAGGAAATTGAGCAGTCTTCTGCTCCATCCTTTATTTTTTGCAGAAAGCGCCGGGCTGGAACTCCGCTCCGCTTCCTTCAGCGAGCGGAAACTCAAGCGGGATGCACTGACAAAGGCCATGTTGAGGAGCCAGGCGAGGGGGTAAATGCTGCGCGGGAGTGGTGAAGCCAGCCCCGTGTGATAAATAAACATGTAGGCCACAGCAACCACAAGCAGGCTCGCAAGGGTCACGCCCTGTAAAATAGCATATAATTCCCGGACACTGGCATAGCGCCACATCTTCCGGTAGAGCCCGGAAAAATAATAAGTAACGAGGGTGAGGAAAGTGGCAGCGGGGGCGAGAGCAAGATAAGCCGCCATGTACTCGGCGGGGACTGCGGCGTCAAAGCGGAGGATGAGCGCTCCCAGATAAGCGCTGTTAACGAAGAGTACATCCAGGATGCAAAATATTAAAGTTGTTCCTCTCCGCCCCATGGCTCCGCATCTCCTGATATTTCTTCAAGGTTTCACATGTAAAAGAGCTGTTTTAGCTGCAGCTTATACAAATTATTTTCGACAAAAGGAAAGGAATTCCTGCAAAAAATTCCCTGCACCAGTGAAAATTTCTTGCAGAAAACCTGCAGTGGGAAAAAAGTAGCCTGTCCCTTTTATTCTTGCAGGGGGCTGCTGCGGAAGTACTCGAGGGCAAAAGCGGCGAAAACACCGATCATTAAACCGAGGACCCCGGCCACGGCGATGTTCAGCATTTTCCGGGGGCGCACCGGCTGCGCAGGAATCCGGGGCGCCTCGATCACCTGCATCCCTTCGATGCCGTTGAGCTCCTGGCGCCTGGCAACCTCTTTTCCCAGCAGGCTCTGGCGCTGTTCCTCAAAGCGCGACAGGGCGTCCAGCAGCCGCGCCTGCTGCAGGTCGGCGGCTATTCCCGTCCCGGGGGCCAGGCGCTTGAGGGCCGCCTGGGTCTCTTTAATGTTTTGTTCCGCCTCTGCCAGGTCGGCCTGCATGCGGCCCAGCTCTCCCTTGATCAAGTCCCGCTGGCGGGCGAACTGCACCCTGCTCCTCCCCCGGAAAATTTCGATCATTTTGTTTAAGACCGCCCGCCCTTCGGCGGGGTCTTCCGTTTCAATGCTGAGCCGGAGCAGGTTCGTGTCTTTCAAAGGTTCGACCTGAATCGCCTCCTTGAAGGACTTGAACTGGGACGGCGAAATGTCGAGCTGGAGGTCCTCCACAACCTCCTGGAGGAGGTTGCCGCTCAGGAGCACCTCTTTCGCAAAAGCAGGCTCGGTATAGAGAGGGTGAATAGGGTTGGCGCCTGTCGGGGAGAGGTAGCCCAGCGAGATCGTTGCCTTAACCTCGTAAACGGGAGTCAGCACAAAAAAGGAAAGAACGGCGCTGGTGACGACAGCAGCCATAAAGACGCCGAGGATGAGGGCACGGCAGCGCCACGGAACGCGCAAGACATCTCGCAGATCTATTTCTTCCTCGAAGGCCGGCTCGCGATGGGAGTGATTGCCCGGGTCTTGCGTGGATTCCACTCAGAAACTCCTTTCCGCATCTACTTCCTGCCTGCATTTAAAAAGGATTCGGTCTTTTAGACAATTCTTCCTGCTTTTTTAGACAAATTTTCCTCCTCTTTTGTTCCCAAAAATTTATCTAATCTCCCCCGGTTTTGTCTCCCACGGTTTTGGCTTCCTTTTCCGTAAATCCCGCGAACCATGCATAACGGCTAATTTAAACCTCTCCACGGCTAAAGTCGCGGGATTCTAAAAGCCCGGACTTCAGTGCCTCATCGATTCCCGCTTCATCGGGCCGAGCCCCCTTGCGGAAGGTCTTACCAGTCCTCCAACAGGCCATCCCCGCAGTTCCTGCGGTTCATTTT
>DAOURU010000141.1 GCA_030627585.1 Bacillota bacterium | reverse complement strand
GGTTGGGACGGAGCACAGTTATTTTCCCAAAGAAGAAATTATGAGCGTAATTCGCACGATCCGGTCAGCCCGGCCGGATTTGCTGCTGGTCGCGCTGGGATCGCCGAGGCAGGAAATTTTTATCTGGACTCACCGCCGGGAGTTGGGCGCACTGATTGCAATCGGTGTGGGAGGGAGCTTTGATGTGCTGGCAGGACGGCTGCGCCGCGCCCCGGGGCTTTTTCAGCGCCTTCGCCTGGAATGGCTCTACCGCATCTTCCAGGAGCCGTCCCGCTGGCGGCGCGCCCTGGTGCTTCCCCGCTTCGCATGGCTGGTCTTGCGCGCCGGCCGCGCCGGGGCGCGGGAGAAGTCTTCCCGCCGAACCTGAGCGCGGGCCCGGCTGCGTTAAGATCAAAGCATTGCAACAGAGGTTTGAATTGTAAGAAATACCCCGGCGGGGGCGTATTTTTAAAGAGAGCCGCGCCTCAAATTCATTCCTGATTAACTGGAATGGCAGCGGGATGAGGGGGAGAGGAGTTCTTGAAATTGGGAAGATGGAAGTTCTTTAAATACAGCTTCTTAATCCTTTTAACCGGTTTCCTGGTGGGAGGAACGTTATTCCTCGAAACTTCCAGGGAGAGGGTACCCCCCGGGGGGGATACAAAGTTTTCGGAAAGCGTCAAACCCGGCAGCGGCGCGGCCGGCGGCGCGAGGAGCTTATTTGTCGTTCGTTTCAAGCAGAAGCGGGGATTAAATAAAATACAGGAGGAAAAACTGAGGTCGGAACTTGGCAAGTTGGGCGCCGAAAGCGGAGACTTGCTGGGAAAAGACCGCCTTCTTGTCCGGATTCCCGCCAGGCGGGTTGCGGAAGCGGAAACTGTGCTGGACACGGTTTTAGAACCTTACCTTCCGGAGGCGCGTCTCGCGCCGGAACTCTTGAAAAAGGCGCGGAAGGCAGGAACCCAGCCCCTGGCGGTAAATGTTACCCTTTTCCAGGCCGCCGATAAAGAAGCTGCGGCGCGGGGGGTCGTACGCCTTGGGGGGGCGGTCATCCGGGGTAAGGAGGAGCCGGGGCGCGTCCTCCAGGTGCGCATCCCTGCGTCACACCTCCTTGACCTGGCGTTTCTTCCTGAAGTTGTCTACATGGAACCGGTTCCGTCTTACCGGTTCTTGAACGACCGCGCCCGGGATATAATTGGAGCCACTCCATTGAGCGTCCCCGGCTTTCTCCCCTCTTCTCCCTCAGTAGAATCCCGTCAGAGACAGGAGGGGATGCTCGCCGGAGCGGGGCAGATTGTGGGGCTGGCAGACAGTGGTTTGGATCAGGGCTCTCCCGAGGAGATTCACCCCGATTTGAAAAGTTCCCCGGGCCGGATGCCGAAGGTAGTGATGCTGAAATCCTGGGCAGGGGCATCCCTGGCCGCCGATCCCGACGGGCACGGCACCCACATGGCGGCAACAATTGCCGGAACCGGGGCCGCCTCGCAGGGGAGGTTCCGGGGCATCGCCCCCGCGGCCAGCCTCTACTTTCAGGCCCTTTTAAATTCCCAGGGCGAACTGGATCCTCCCCCGGACCTGACCGCGCTCTTTGAGCCCGCTTACGCCGCGGGGGTCCGGATTCACGTGAACGGTTGGGGTGGGGAGACCGGCGGTTATTTGGGAGCGGCCGCCCAGACTGACTGGTTCGTGCGGTGCCACCCTGATTTTCTCCCGATTTTCGGCGCCGGGAACAGCGGTCCGCGGGAAGGGACCCTGACTCCTGAGGCCCATACAAAGAACGGCCTTGTCGTGGGAGCAAGCCAGAGCCCCCATCCCTTCTTTGACCCGCACCAGGCGGATGCTCGTAAACCATCCGGGTTTTCCAGCCGGGGGCCCACGCGGGATGGGCGTTTGAAACCAGAAATCCTCGCCCCGGGGGCGCTGATTTCCGCGCGCGCGCGCCTGGCCGCGGATAAATGCGGCCCCGGCTCTTGCTATTCTTACATGGAGGGGACCAGCATGGCTGCGGCTGTAGCGGGGGGGAGCGCCGCCCTGCTGCGGGAGTATTTCCAGAAATATGAAAATGTTTCGCATCCCACCGCTGCCCTGCTCAAGGCGGCGTTGATCTGCGGGGCGCGTCCTCTCGGGAGCACGCCCGGCCGCGAGGGTTTCGGGGTCTTGGACCTGGGCGGGACCGTACTCGCCTTTCGGGAGGGGTCATTTCAGTTTCGGGAGGCAAAAGAAGGGGTAGGAGCCGGCAAAGTTCTAAGCTATACCTGTCAGGTGCGGGACGAAAACGTGCCCCTGAAGGCAACCCTGGTTTGGACAGACCCTGCGGTGGCGCCCGGATCAGTCCATCCCCTGGTTAACAACCTTGACCTCGTGGTGCGGGATCCCGCAGGACGAGAATACCGGGGGAACTCCTTTCTCTTTCCTGAAAAGGCGGATGATGTTAATAACGTAGAGCAGGTCTTCATTCCCGAACCGGTGCCGGGAAGGTACACCATTTTCGTGAAGGGAACGGAAATCGCCCGGAATACGGTTTCCGGTGCTGCGGAAAAGGCGCAGGATTTCGCGCTGGTGTTTGGACAGCCCTTGGCGAAGGACATGGTTGTAGCAGTTGGAAACAAGATTACCCTTGCCTCAGGGCGGGAGATAGAGCTTGCTTCCGAGCAGGTCCGGTTTGTCCGGGATAGGCAGCTTGCATCCCTGACATCCTCATTTCTGACAAAGAAAGCATCCGGCGCTGCCGGAGGGTCATTTCCGGCGCACGCCAGGGAGGCGCTGATTGGGGCGGATATTTACCTTCCGCCGGAGGATGGTTCCGGCCCCGGTTCTGGATATATTGTGGCACGCACCTGGCGGGCGCAGGGCGTTCAGGTTCTGGAGACGGACCGGGGCTTCCTTTTCACGGAAATTAACCCCGAGGCGCGCACGGGCGGCTTTTTTCTTGCTCCGGAAGCCCAAAAGTTTCTCCGGGCGAACGGAGCACGAGCAGCAGACCCCGCCTCCTTGCCCCCGGGCGGAGAGGTTGTTGCGCGGCTTAATCCTGCTACCCAGACTTTGTGGGGGGCCGATTTTTACTTCCTGGAAAAAGAAGGTTTTTTGAGCAAAGTCGATCTCGCGCGCCGCGAGCTCTTCCTGCTGGGAAATCCGGTTCCATATCGGTTGGCTCCCCAGGCAGCGCTGGCCTACCTCGATGAACTGACTGATGTCGACCTGGCGGATCTCCCCTTTGGGGCGGGTTCCTGCCCTGATTGGGAAAAACTCCTTCCCGGCTTAAAGGTAAAACTGATGCGCAATCCCTCAAGCGGAGAAGTGATGTACGTGGGAGCGCGGCGCCAGTTGGCTGTGGGAACTGTTGTCCGGGTGGAACCGGATGCCGGGGAAATTGTTTTAAGCAACGGATGCTCTTACAAGGTGCGTTCCGGTGTTTCCCTCCAGCTGGATCGGAAAAAGATGGCTCTGGAGCAGCTCAGCCCGGGGCAGCACGCAGTTGCGGTTTTGCTTCCCAATACCAGGGAAATCCTGGCTCTTGCTGCCCACAGTCGCGTCGTCTACGGGCAAGTTGTTTACATCAGCGCGAAGCAGCACGCACTCTATTTAATTGACGGCCAAAACAAGTTTCGGATCTTTCAGATCACGCCGGATACCCGGTTTTTCCGCTGGGGTCTGCCAGCCGAGGCTGCCGCGGTGGAGCCCGGCACCTGGGCGCGCCTTTATCTCGATCCCGGGGGAAGCAAAATCCGCCGCCTCGATTTGGCCGAAGCGACCGGCGAGAAGGATGAGGTTTTTCAGAGCTTTAACCCCGGGCAGGGGGTCCTTGTTACGGAAAAGGGGACTTACTACTTGAGCGAGAGGACTCGTGTCACGAAAAACGGCTACCCCTTGAGCCCTGGAGACCTTGTCGCGGGGGAAGAAGTAACATTGACGCCCTTCCTGGCGGAGGCCCCCGAAGGTGCCCTCCTGGCTGCTGTTGCTGCCAGGACGCGGCCCGGGGTAACTGCCCCTACTCTCGAGGTTGCAGCACCCTGGCGCGATGATTACGTTATTCTTTCCGGCATGACCTCCGCGGACCGGCTTTACCTCTACCGGCCGGATGGGGGGCGCGAAATTATCCCTGTCGGCAAGGGGGGCCGGTTTGTTTATTACTTTGTTCCTGAAGGCGAAGAAAGTGGTCCCCAGAATATCGCAGGGGCAGAAGGGGAAGGGGATGCAAAACACAGAGCGGAGGGAGAAGATTCTGAAGGGAGTCTTCATCTGCAAGAAGAACAAAAAGAAGCGGCGGCGGAACAGCAGGAAGTCGCGCTCCAAATCGTGGCGGTTGATACCCGGACCGGGGGGGTAACCGGCCAGTTCCTCACCCTTCCCACTCGTGCCGGAAGTTCCTTGAAGGACCTCGCGGGACACTGGGCGGCTGCGGATATAGAAGCCCTGCTTGCCCAGGGTTTGCTGAAAGGTTATCCTGATGGAACCTTCCGGCCCGAGCTGCCCATGACACGC
>DAOURU010000155.1 GCA_030627585.1 Bacillota bacterium | reverse complement strand
GGTGTTTGCCCCATTTCGCACGGAACTGCTGCGGCCCTCGCGCTCGATGAGGCATTTGAGATCAAGCCGCCCTCCAACGGCCGGATCATTCGCAATCTGATCCTGGGGGCTAACTATATCCAATCTCATGTCCTGCACTTCTACCACCTGGCGGTGCTGGACTACGTGAAGGCGCCAGACAACCTTGCGCCGCTGGCCCCGCGTTATGAAGGAGATTACCGGCTGCCGGAAGCGATAAACAGCGCGGCGGTGAACCACTACATCCAGGCGCTGGAGGCGCGTAAAAAAGCTCACGAAATGCTTGCCATCTTCGGAGGCAGAATGCCGGGCCAGCGGGCGATCGTCCCCGGTGGCGTGACAGAAGTCGTCGATGCAGAGAAAATTGCAGAATTCAAGTTCCGCCTCAAGGAATTGATCTCCTTCATCAATAACGTTTACCTTCCCGATGTGCTGGCCGTGGCCGATGTTTATAAAGATTGGCTGGACATCGGGCGGGGCTGCAAGAATCTGCTTGCGTGCGGTGCCTTCCCCGTAGATGATAACGGGGCCCTCTTTTTCGCTCGGGGCTGCTACACCGAGGGGGCAGATAGGGACTTCGATCCAGCTAAAATCACCGAAGAAGTTAAATACTCCTGGTACGAAGACGATACCGGAGAAAGCAAACACCCCAGTGAAAGTGTGATCACCCCTGCTCCTGATAAGGAAGAGGCTTACTCCTGGCTGAAAGCACCGCGTTATGACGGAAAAGTGCATGAAGTGGGACCCCTGGCGCGGATGTGGGTGGCCGGAAACCGCGATGTCAGGAGCTTGCAAGAAAAGGCCTTCTCCGTTATGGGGCGCCACGCGGCGCGCGCCCTCGAGGCGAAAGCGGTGGCTGAAGCGATGGCGGATTGGGTTGACCAGTTGGAGCCGGGCAAACCTACCTGCACTCCCCATAAAGTACCCAACCGGGCAACCGGAGTCGGCCTTACCGAGGCGCCGCGGGGCGCGCTGGGGCACTGGATCAAGATCGAAGGCGGACGGGTTGCGAAGTACAACGCGGTTGTGCCTACAACCTGGAACGGCAGCCCGCGGGATGAGCAGGGCCAGCCCGGGCCGATTGAGCAGGCGTTTATCGGGACGCCTGTGAAGGATTCCAACAACCCGATCGAACTGGTGCGGGTTGTGCGCTCCTTCGACCCGTGCATCGCCTGCGCCGTCCATATCATTACCCCGGACCGGAATGTTCGCAAGTTCCGGGTCTATTAAGGGGGTAGGGACGATGAAGCGTTTGATCCTTCGCCATACCCTGGCGGTCCGCTTTTTTCACTGGTGGAATGCGGTTTCGATTATCATGCTGATTTTAACTGGTTTTTATATTCATACCCCGTACGGCTTCCCCATTTTCTCTTCGATGGATGTCGCCCGCAAGATCCACTTCATCTTTATGTATGCGGTGATTGCCGGTCTCGTGGGGCGCCTTTACTACGCCTTTATCAGCGGGGACTACAGGAACTTTAAACCCCGGTTCCGCGACATCCCGAACATGTTTGCCTTGATGAAATACTACCTGTTCTTGAGCGACAGGCTCCCTGATTGGGGAGAAAAATATAACCCGGGCCAGAAGATGATGTACGCGGGCTTCGTTCCCCTGCTCATCATTCAGATCGTCACCGGCTTTATTCTCTACTGGCCGACTGCCTTAAATCACTGGGCCGTATGGTTGGGAGGCCCCATGGTCGTGCGCATCGTTCACTACGTTGTGGCCTGGATTTTCGTATACTGTGTTGCTGCTCACCTTTACCTGGACATCACCGAGGGGATTGCAAACATCGTCGGGATGATCACCGGGCGCGTTCCCGAAGATCTGCACGCCAAGCACCGGAAGCAAGCCTCGCCGGCGCCAGATAAAGGGGTTGCCACGGAGGGTTAAAAGCGGCCCGGCAAGCCGGAGTGTAAATCAAGCAAGAGAGGCCGGCCTGAGAAGTCGAGGCCGGCCTTTTCCTTGAAGGCGCGAAGCCCGCTCTTATGCACCGTGCAGCCGCTTATTATCATTGCCGTCGAAACCGGTGCAAAAACTTAACACCTTGGGGCAGAAATGCCGGTCGCAAAAAGCGTTCCCGGGGCTCGCCTTGAAATCCTCTTTAGAATGAGGGACCCGGAAGCAGGTTTAATGAGGTATAATCTAACTGGACTGCTTTGATAATATGTCCCGATTTATCCTTGCGCTCGCTCCCGGACTCCGGTCGATTGCCAGGCAAGCACTTCCACTCGCTCCTGATTCCGCTCCGGACGGCACCACGGCTTGCTTCGGGACAGTTCTAGGCTGCTGCGGAAAACCTCCGCAACTTTATATCCATTTATGCCGCGCTTTGAACCGGCGATTTGCCATTACTTTATTCGTTTCCGCCGTGTTGAAAGTCCTCGCAGCCTGAACCGTCAACCTCGCGGCGCCGGGTGCTGTTACCCGTCGCTCCATATGTCGCTTGTCAGAAGGCTTGCCTGGCTTAGTAGCGATGGCAACAACCCCCGTAAGGTCGCTGCGCCTGCGAGGATAAACCACTATTTTCATTCTTTCGGTGGTGCCGCCTGGGCGGCATGAGCGTCTGCCCTTGCATAAGGGACTGACGCCGGGGATATCCCGGGGCTGAAGAAATTAAAGAGAGAGGGATCATACATTGGAAAAAACCATCATTTTGGGAATCGGCAACCTCTTGCTGAAGGATGAAGGAGTGGGGATTCATGCTATCCGCGCCCTCGAGGGGCGCGACCTCCCCCCGGGAGTGGAGCTCATCGATGGCGGTACGGCAGGCTTTGATCTTTTACCGCTCCTTGAGGGGGCGGATAAAATCATCGTTGTGGATGCTCTGCGGGGCGGAGAGCCCCCCGGGGCGGTTTACAGGCTGACCCCCGCCGACTGCCAGGCGCGGCAGCAGGATAGTCCGGTTTCCCTGCACGACTTCGGGATCTTAGAGGGAATCAGGGCCCTGGAAATTATTGAGGAGCGTGCACCGCGTGTAGTCATTATCGGGGTTGAGCCGGGGGAAATCGACTGGGGATGGGAACTCACTCCTGAGGTCGCGGCCAGCCTTCCTGCTGTTGTGAAACTCATTGAAAAAGAATTAAAAAATCAGGAAAATAGGAACTTTTTACCCTCCGGCCCTGTCTAATATTTAAGAACCGTTTGCAGCATGATATAGCTAAGCTGGATGACACACCCGAGAATGACATACCTGAGTTTGTATAATCCGGCTAAATTCCATGATAAGCTCAAAGGAGGGCGAGGGCGGGGCTGCCGGGAGGGCGCTCCGCCCGGGAAAATGAACCTGCGGTTGAGTGCGGCGCGGACTTGTTGGGGCAAGAAGCTGGGAGCCGTTTTATGCCTGTTTCTGTCTCTTGTTCTGGGGCTCCCCCTGCCTGCCGGAGCCTGTACTGTGCTGCGCGAAGAGGTGAGCGCAGAACCGGTCGCGGCAGGTGTTACCTTGCAGAAGTTTCTCCAGGAAACTGATGAGGGCGCGATAAAAATTTACGCTTTAAACATAGACCTCACCAATCCGTACGTTGAGATTGATGTGCTGGTCGGCGCCGACAGCCGGACCTTCGGCGCTGCAAGCCCCGTGCTCGAAAAGGCCCGGCGCGCCGGGGCGGTGGCTGCCCTCAACGGGGATTTTTTCCACCTGAAAGAGGGAAAGCACCCGCTGGGCTTTACCGTAAAGAAGGGAGAGGTCCTGACGACCCCGATGCTGCGGCCCGATTTTTATTCCTTCGCCCTGACCTGCGCTCGGGTGCCCTTGATCGAGCTTTTTAATTTCGAAGGGGTTGTCGAGGCAACTCCTCCGGCAGAATTCCAGAGCGGCAACGCGCCGCATGGCGCCTCCGGGAGCGGCACGCCAAATACACTCCTCTCCCCGGCAACATTTCCCCTCGCCGGGATCAACAAACCCCGCTATTCTCTGATTGCGGGAGGGGCCGTCGAGGTTTCTGATCGGGAACGCCTCTACCTGTATGACCCTCACTGGGGGCCGGTGAGCCGGGGCGCCCAGACAGACCTGCCGGGTTGGGTGGAAGCAGTCGTGGACGAGGGGGTTGTTCAAGAGGTGCGCGAGGACGAGCCCGGCGCGGAGATACCTCCGCACGGTTTTGTTCTGGGCGGGCACGGCGCGGCGGCGCAGTTCCTGCGTGCTTGCTGCCAACCCGGCGCCCGCGTTTCCGTGCGCTGCCGGATCGCGCCGCAGGGGGAGGAAATTGAGACT
>DAOURU010000079.1 GCA_030627585.1 Bacillota bacterium | reverse complement strand
GGTTAGCTGGATAACCGATAAGAATGGCTTTAGTTTTATCGGTAACCCGCGCGATAATATCTTTTTTTTGCAACCGGAATTCTTCTTCCGCTCGAGTTGGAACCAGAACCGGTTTTCCGCCGGCTAAAGAGGTGCAAGGAGCGTAAGAAACGTAGCAGGGCTCCCCAATCAAAATTTCGTCTCCAGGATTAATCAAGGCACGGAGCGCCAAATCAACGGCCTCACTCACCCCTACAGTCACTAAAATCTGTTCCCGGCTGTAACTAAGATTAAACCTGGTTTTCAAATATGCAGCTATTGCTTCCTGTAATTCAGGCATTCCGCAGTTAGAAGTATATTTTGTTTTTCCTTTTTCTAAAGCATCTATACAGCTCTTGCGAATAGGACCAGGGGTAATGTAATCGGGTTCTCCTACGCCCAGAGAAATAACCCCTTCGGTTTGAGCAATTAAATCGAAAAATTTCCGAATTCCCGAAGGAGGCAGCCCTTGCAAGACTTCGGAAATAAAGTTATTTAAATTTTCTCCGTGCCTTTCTTTTGCATTTTGCATCTTTGTTCCTCCTCCACCCTTTCAAAAGTCACGGATTTACACTAAAAATTTAAAAAAATAACCCCGTCCCAAGGGACGGGGTTTCTATTCCCGCGGTACCACCCTAGTTAACCGCCAAGGTTCGCTCTATCCCTTTTACCGGAGGGGTAACCGTCCGTACCTACTGAGAATAAAAACCTCCTTCGGCAGGCACCTCCGGGGCGGCCTTCGGTGTTCTATCTGCCAGTCTTCCACCCACAACTGGCTCGCTTTAAGATAGGGCTCCACCTACTCTTCCCCTTCATAAGCTTCAACTCTATACTAAATTTAGCTGGGCATTATTCTAACATTGAAATCCAGTTCTGTCAATAGTAGTGCCGGAAATTCAGAAATTCTAAGGATTGCGAATTGGAACCCGTCTTTTTATCATGCGCGCCATCTCCCGGTAGCCGGATGCCTTCTTAGAATCTAAACGAAGCAATTGGATACCGTACTTACGACAAAGAAATTCTTTGCGGATACAATCAGCACTCCTGTCCCAGTTGATATCTTCAACAGCAAGCTTCAAAAAAGGAAGAAAATATTCAAAATTCACCCCTTTGTACCAATGGTTTTTAAAAATTCTCACACGCGGAAAGAGAAACGCTAAAGCGCGCTCTATCTTATTTGTGGGGCCTCTTTCATGAACCGGTTGAATCTTTTCCCGCTCCTCCCCAAGGGTTTCATCAATCCTGAGTGCTTTTTGATATATTTCTTCTAAAAGATCGTAAAAGTCACCAAACCCGTTAAGGAGTCTCTGATCCGGAAGCCTTTGCCTGACTAGCTCTTTGACTGCCGTATATAAATAATCTTCCCGGGGGCCAAGAAGCTGCACGAGCAATCTAAGGAGTTCCCCCGTGACAACATAACCTTGTTCAAGGAGTTTCTGGCGGTCATCTTTGTTTTTTAAAGTGGCTGCAATAATTACTTCGATAAGCTGGTCAATTTTTGTTAAAATCTGCTCGCCAATTACCTTTTCGTTAGGAAGAGGCATTTCCTTCACCTGCCTGAGCAAAATCTCGTTAGATTTTTATTCCCCGGACGATGATGTTATACCTGATTTTATAAAAAATTGCCCCGGTCCATTGACCGGGGTTAACAATAACCATCGTCTTTTCTTGCAACCTTCTCGCTTTTCAAACAAAACTATACTTGTCTTTAATCTTTTCTCTTTTAATAGTTAATTAACTATTTAGATAAAGATAAGCTTGTCCTGCTGCAGCCTTTGCATGCCCGATTGTTTGAGGAATATCTTTGGGCCCCTGACAGACGCCAGCCAGGAAAACACCGGCTTGATTTGTTGCAACAGTTTCCTGAGCTGAACGACCTGCCATGAAGCCGTAATCATCTAAAGCGATTCCTAACTGCTGTGCAATTTCCTGGGTCCCCTCAGAGGGAGTGATTGCAAGGGATAACACGATTAAATCATACTTGTCCTCGCAGGGCTTTCCAACCAGGGAATCAGTATAACGGACCGTTAGGCGGTCATAGGGGAACCCGTAAATCTTTGAAGGAATGGCTCTGATAAACTTAATCTTATCGGATTCTCTTAATTCCTGATTAAAGGCGCTGAACCCTTTTCCGAAGCTCTGAAAGTCCATATAAAAAATATCAATCTCAACATCGGGCAATTCGCTGCGAATAATCTTTGCAAGTTTTGCTGCATACATACAACACACCCTCGAACAGTACCCATTACCTATTGAAAGATCCCGGCTTCCCACACATTGAATAAACCCTATTTTCTTGATTCCCGATCCAAAGGCTGCAGTCAAACTTCCCTTCTCTTTCAAAGCCTTCTCCAGTTCTAACCCTGAGATAACATTTTCCTCCAGCCCATAAGCAAATTCGCTTCTTCTCTTTAAGTCGTAAGGATCAAAACCAGTTGCCACAATAACAGCCTGTACTTCTAATGCGATGTCATCCTCCCCCCGTGCAACTGTGGCTTTGAAACCCCTTCCATTTTTTGTTACATCCTTCACGTTAGCGCTGGTTAGGACATGAATGAGAGGTTCCTGCATGACTTTATCTTTCTGCTGAAGGACTAAACAAGCGGTGCAACGGTTGCACTTTTCAGTAGCTTTGCAGCAGTAATCCGCTGCTCTCCCGCCAATCTCTTTTTCTTTTTCGATCAAGAAAACCTCTACCCCTCGTTCAACCAAATCGAGGGCGCTTGCCATTCCCGCGGTACCACCACCGATTACAAGTACCCTTTTTCTTTCCAAATTATACCCCTCCAATTGCCCGCGCATTAAAACGTCGGTCTGGGCAGAAGACCGGCTTTTTCAACGATCGTTGGCACAATTTCTTCCCACGCTACAGCCATAATGTGGACACCTGCCACCCCTTCAATCTGCTGACACCGTTTAATGTAGTCGACTGTAATATTTACAGCTTCCTCCTTAGCAGTGCCTCTTTCTTTTGCTTTTTCCAGGCGCTGGCAGAATTCTTCCGATACAAGCATACCCGGTACCCCGGTCTGCATATAGCGGGCCATTTTTGGCGACTTGACAGGCATCAATCCGGCATTTATATAGATCCGCTTGTGCAAACCGCGTTCCCGCACCTTTTCCATAAAGAGCTCAAAACGCTCCATATCCAGGATACACTGAGTTTGGACAAAATCTGCGCCGGCCTCAACCTTTTTCTCTAAGCGAATAGCTCTGAACTCGAAGGGATCGCCAAAGGGGTTTTCCGCACAACCGATGAAGAATTTGGGATTGACCTTGCATTCTTCGCCGCACTCGAAGCAACCCTCGTCCCGGAGACGCTTCAAGATCCCTATCAACTGAATCGAATCAACGTCGTAAACACCCTTACAGCCAGGATGGTTTCCAAAACACTGATGATCTCCGGAGAGACACAAAACATTGCGCACCCCAAAGGCATAAGCTGTCAAAAGATCGCTTTGAATTCCTAAACGGTTGCGGTCCCGGCAAACCACCTGGAGGTTCGGTTCCATGCCTAATTGCAACAACCGGATCGCTGCCCCCAAGCTAGAGAGACGGACAATGGCTGTTTGGTTATCAGTGAAGTTAACAGAATCGACCTTACCCTTCATGCCTTCGGCATACATTTCAATGTGGTGAAAATCCGCACTCTTTGGAGGACCAATTTCCCCGGTACAGGCAAACTGGCCCGATGCTAATACCTTTTCGTAGTTACTTCCGACTTTCAGGTTGTTTGGGTTAATTTCTGCTTTCAAGGGTCAAATCCTCCCTTACCAGTGTTCTCGGACCTTTTTCCCGTAACCAGTTTTTCGGGGGAATAATTTCTTTCAGTTTATCAAGCTGGCCCAGTTCCTTCAGTCGATCGTAAATCAACTGCCAACCGCAATCAACGTCTTTAGAAACCTCGCATTTTCCATATTGAGATCCCCCGCAAGGTCCATTTAAGAGGCTCTTAGAACAGCGGGCAATGGGGCAAATACCGCCGGTCTTATCAAGTACACAGTCCCCGCAGGCAAAACATCTTTCTGCCCATTTGCCGACATCCAGATTAGCACCAAGAAATAGTGTATTTACCCCAGGAAATACCGGGATAGAAGAATACCTTTCCCCGAGGTACTGGATCCCAATCCCGCAGGCAAGAGAAACAATCGCTTCCACACCTTCGGCCTGCTCTTGAAATTTGGCTAAATACTCGGCATCACACTGGCGCTCTACAGTCTGTTCCAGAACCTCAATAGGGCTGCCGTTTTTGCTTCGCGCTATTCGAATTTGCGAGGCGAGAATTCCTGCTTCTTTTTCACCCCCTGCGAGACAAACAGTAACACACCCGCCACAGCCGGCAATTAAGACCTTTTTGTAAGGCGCAATCATCTCAAGGATCTTCTCGATAGGTTTTCTTTCGGCAACGATCATTTTACCACCTTCCCCGGATTTGTTCCTAACTGGCGAATTCTTTCGGCCATAGCCCGAACGGCAGCGTTAAATTGATTCCCCTGGTTCGCGGCGACACGAACAAGTTCGACGCGCTCTTCTTCAAGCCCGATCTCAGTTAGCAATCTTCGCACTTGTTCTTTGCGTTTTTCTGCCCTATCGTTACCCCATACATACTTGCAATTCTCTTCGTGGCAAGCACACAGCATTACTCCATCTGCACCCCGTTCCAGCGCTTTAAGCAGGTAAATCACATCAATTTTTCCAGAACAGGGAACCCGTACAATTTGCAAATCTTTTAATACCTCGGGTTCCAATTGCTGGGCAAACTCGGCAGCGAGTGCTCCTGAATTTTCGCATGCATACGCTATTAATGCAGGGGGTTTTGGGACCTTAAATAAAACTTCCTGGTCCGAATAAAAGGGCAGTTGAATGGCTTTTCCCGGGCATTCTGCTGCACACGTACCACAGCGGCGACAGGCCAGGGGGTGCATTCGCGCCGCTGAATGATACATGTTATTGAGATTTTCATCGTGAACAATTTCGATTGCTCGATGCGGACATGTACGATAGCATGTAAGGCAAACGGCACACTTCTCAGCTTCAACCCGAGGTTGCAAGGCGGGCACCTTCATTTTTCCATGCGCGAAACGGCCTACTTCCGCCACAACGGCTTCTATTTCCTTGGCAAGCTCGACTCCATGAATAGGGCCATGACAACTTCCTACGAAATAAATTCCTTCACGATTTGATTTGACTGGGAGGAAGTGAACGTTATCTTCCTGGAAAAATCCGCCCGGGCCCAACCTGATATCTAATGCCCCGGCTAATTCCTCGGTAACCGGAGCGGGAACGTAATCCTCCGCGAGCACCAGATAATCAGTGGTGACTCTTACCGGAAAATCCTGCGGCAAGAAAGGTTCGCGGTACTCGACCGTTGCCGCAACAACAGTTGCATAAATTCGCAAGTCCCCTGAATATTTTAAGAAATTAACACCCAGCTTTCTTGCCCGTTCATAATCCTGCTCTAATTGATCTGCCGAAACCTTCATATCATCGTAAAAGATACTAACATCAGAAGCGCCTTTTTCTTTAAGACTGATGGCTTCTTTTAAAACAGTTGCATACGAAAGAAGAGAATCAAAATCTGCTTTTCCTAAAACGAAAGCAATCTTTTGGCCTGAGTAATCCTTTTTTGCTTTAACAAACTGGGATAACAGAAGGACATGCTCTCCAGGCTGGATTCCGCCGTACCTGTTTTTATCAAAGGCAGGCTGCGCCTCGAGAGCAAGCACAATCGCCCCAAAATTTTGCTTTGTCACCCTTTGGTTTTCCGAGATACGCACGGTGAAGTTACCAGGAAAACCTTCAGCTCCTAATAACTTAGCCCCAATTTTTACAGTAATTCTCGGGTTCCCGCCAACCGCCGCGGCTCCGTCATTTTCCATCCTGCATCGATC
>DAOURU010000001.1 GCA_030627585.1 Bacillota bacterium | reverse complement strand
CTGCAATGCTCACCAATCCCACCAGGACAGTCCTCCCTTCTATTTCTTAGAACGCCTGCGGCTTCGCCTTACCTTTCCAAGCCCGAGCAGCTGCAGCCCCCCCGGCTTGAGCTCGATTTCCCAGCTGTTTTGGATTGTCTGCAAATCCGCCCGGGATTCCGCATCAAGCACCCCCAGGGCACCGCAGCTTGGGCATTTCAGTTCAACGCGCTCCGCAAAAATTTCCACTTCAATCTGGGGATTTCCACACTGGCAAGTAAGATTTCCTTCCTCCGCAATTTTATGCAAAGCATCCAGGATTTCATACATAATCTCGGGATTGGTAAAATAATCCGCGAAACCCAGGTCCTCAGCCATTTCCCTGAGGGAACGCTCCTGGTTGGCGATGCACTTTTTTACCTGCTCCCGGGGGCCGACAAAACCAACCTCCAGACCGGTCTCCTCACAGGTAAGGCTGAGCACCTGAGAGGACCAGATATCCTTTAAAAAATACTGCAAAAGGTGCCTTCTTTCGCACATTAAACATTCCAGTTGGAAGTAAAAAACCCTGCGATCTTTGGTGCTGATTAAAAGAAGGGGCGCCCCGCAAGTACAAGTGAAGCGAATTGTTTTCTGAACGGAAAAAGAAAAAAGAGACAGGGCATGGTATTGTATTTTCCCACAGTTCGGACAACGAAGCGCGAGTGCGGTAGTTGTCGCAACGAGCATTTCTTTCTACCTCCTCTGCCGCGAGTTCTGCTCTTGGTATTCTCCATCTGCGCGTAAATTCCTTTTTACTGTAACATTTTCCGAATTCTTTGTCATTTTATGTCGAAGAAGTCTGTTTTGCTTCCCCCTGATGAAAATAGGGTGAAACCGCCAGCGCCTGCTGAATTAATTTCCTCAGATCATTAAGATCGAAAGGTTTCACAAGGTAACCTACGACCCCTTTTTCCAGGGCACGCCGGAACAGCTCCCCATCGCTCCACCCCGTGAGCAGGATCACCGGGATGCGGAATTGAAGCTTTTGCAGTTCCACAAGCACCTCCCACCCCCGCCAGTCCGGCAGATTCCAGTCGAGAAGGAGGAAAGGACATCCTTGCCGTAAGCCAAAACCCGAACCCGGTAGCCGTCTTGCTCGAGGACTTCTTTTAAAAGGAAGCGCACACCCGCGTGATCATCAACGACCAGTAAAGGCACTCCCGTGAAGCTCATTTCCACCTACCCCCAAAATACCCCAAAAGTCCATCCTTTAATCCTGGCAGCGCTGACTTTAACTCTGACAGCACTAATCTTAACAGATTCTACTCAATGCCTGCATGGTCCTGCCTCAAAATTAGAAATTATTAGTCGAATTTTGTCTTGCTTGAGTGTGGCTCTCAAGATACAGGCGCGGGATGGCGGCAGAAAGGGCGGTGCGTCGCGCCGGGAGCAAAACCGGTGTTCCGATTCCCACTTCTGGTATCTTGCCCACATCAATGCAACTTAACTCCATCCCAAGGCGGCCCACTACAGGGGCAGGTCTTCCATTTACCTGCACGTAGGAAGCACCCCAGGGGATTCCGAAAAAGGCCCCTGTAAGCTTGGCCAATATTTTAATGAGATCCCACAGACCGGCAGGGCGCGGCATCACATCAAGGCCAAAACCGTCACTGTAGCCAACGGGCAAAACCGCGAGCACCGTATCCCGGCACGCCCGGAAGGTACGGCCGTAGCCAACCGTGGCGCTCCGCGGGACGCGCTGGAGGTGAATCACCCGCGCCCAGAAAGACCAGGTTTCCCGCAGGACTAGAGGAGCTGACTTAATTCCTGCGGGGAGCTGGCCATACAACAAAGTACCGGCCCGCACGAGGTCCAGGTGCATTTCAGGATAAAGGAGCAGTGCGGCGCTATTGCAGACATGGCGGACCGGGATCCTGATTCCCCTGGCAGCCAAAGCATCGAGCAGTTCAAGAAAGACTCGATACTGGTGCCGGGTAAAGGAGGGATCGCCGGCAGCCGCCGCAAAATGGGTGTAAATTCCCTCCCATTTCAATTCGGAAAGGCTCAAGAGCCTCCCGGCTTCATCCCGGAAAGAGGCGGGCGTAAAGCCGGTTCGCCCCATTCCGGTCTCAATTTTCACGTGTACGGAGATTTGTTCCCCCGCCCTCCGGGCTGCGGCGGCAAGGTGCTCTGCCTGCTCGAGATCGCTCAGAGAAGGGGTTAAACGAAAGGCCACAGCGATTTCTTCCTCCCCGGGCAGGAGGGGACGAAAAATTAAGACAGGGGCGGTAATCCCTGCTTCTCTTAACGCAACCCCCTCCTCGGGATGAGTAACCCCCAGCATGTCGGCGCCCCGCGCCAGGGCGGCACACGCCGCCGGAATCAGGCCGTGCCCGTACCCGTCTCCCTTGACAACGGCCATCAACTGGACGCCGGGGGAAAGGAGCTGCTTTACCTGAGCAGTATTATGAGCAATTGCCTCAAGGTCAACTTCCAACCAGCGGGCCAGGTTTGTGCGATCTCTTTCCATCGTCTCCTTGCCAAATACCTCCGTCTCTTTGCCAAATACCTCCAGGTCTAACCTTCTGCCGAAATGATGCCGTGCTGCTGAAAATTAAAATGCCTCCTCTTCTTTGCTCCGACGGCGCAGCCCGCGCAGGATCTGCTGGTAGAGCGGAAGAACCCGCGTCCAGAGAAAGTACCAAAACGGCGAAATGATCAGGTCGTATTCTCCGATAAACTCGGTAAATTGCGCCCCAAAACCCTTTTTAAAGCGATATAAACCGTGTAAAGGATTTTCAGGATTGGCGTCTCCGGGCACGCCCCGGAAATCGTAGATCCTGCAGCCTAACTCCCGCGCCCAGCGGATCATCGTCCACTGCAGCAGGTGGTTCGGCATGACATTCCGGAAGCGGTCGCTTGAGGCACCGTACAGGTACCAGACCCGGTCCCCGCAGTGGAAGGCAAGGGTGCCGGCAATTGCCCTGCCCCGGTACTCGGCAAGAAAGATCCGGGCGGTACCGCGGCGCACAAAGTGCTCCCAAATCTGCTCGAAATAATGGAAAGAGCGGATTAAAAATCTATCCCGCGCTGCCGTTTCCGCCAGCAAATCGTAAAATGTTTTGAGGTCAGAGCGATCTTCGGCGGTTCGCACCCGGACGCCTTTCCGTTCTGCGAGGCGAATATTATAGCGCGTTTTGCTTTCCATGACCGCCAGGATTTCCTCTTCGGCAGGTGTGAGGTTGAGGCGAAAAACAAAGCGCGGCTGAATGCCGCCGAATCCAAGGCGGTTTCCCCGGGGGCAAAAGCCCCGTTTCTCGAGCCGGAGGCGGTAGCTTTCATCCTCTTTTAGAATATCGGGATCGATTTTCAAAAAAATCGCCCGGTGCAGGCGAGCTGTTTTCTTTACTTCTTCCCAGAAAAAGTCCTCCGCCTCCGCATCGCACTCCTCCCCCAGGATGGGGCCCCGGGGCGCATAAAGAATGGCGCGGCTGAAAAAGGGAAGGCGACGCTTCAAAAGAGAGATTGCAGCAAACGGGCGTCCCTCCTTTGTTGCCAGCAAGCGGAGGGGCTCCCAACCGGTGGCTTTTTTTAATTCACCCCACTCGTAAGTTTGGAGAAAATGAGGTTTTGGAGAAGAACTGATAAAATCATTAAAAAGATCTCGTTCCGTCTCTTGAATCAGATGAACCCCGTACAAAAATTAACCCTCCTGTCCGGGTAAAGATCCCCGCTCTGCCTGTGCAGACAGGCCTGCCTGTGCGTTGCACGCAGACAGGCGGAAATCCAGCGCGGCCCCGATAAAGGCCCGGAAAAGCGGGTGGGGCCTGTTGGGGCGCGATTTAAACTCAGGGTGAAACTGGCAGGCTACGAACCAGGGGTGGCCTGGAATTTCAACAATTTCTACGAGCCTCCCGTCAGGAGAGGTGCCTGTAATCTGAAGCCCTTTCTCCGCGAGAAGCTCCCGAAAATGATTGTTAAACTCGTAGCGGTGGCGGTGGCGCTCTTCGACTGTTGCGGCGCCATAAGCCCGCCCGGCGCAGCTTTCCGGTAAAAGCCTGCACGGATAGATACCGAGGCGCATCGTTCCTCCCAAATCTTTGACACCCCGCTGCTCGGGGAGGAGATCGATTACGGGATAGGGGGTGGCGGGATCGAATTCGGTGCTGTTGGCCCCCGGCAGGCCGCAAGTGTTCCGGGCAAATTCGATTACCGCACACTGCATGCCCAAACAAATTCCCAAAAAAGGCACCTGCCTTGTGCGCGCGTAATTAATCGCCCTGATCTTGCCGTCAATTCCCCGGCTGCCAAACCCGCCAGGGACAAGCACTCCACTTACCCCGCCGAATACTTCTTCCATATTCCCCACTTCATTCCCCGCTTCCAGAACCTCCGCGTCTACCCAGGCAATCTCTACCGCGGCCTCATGGGCGATCCCCCCGTGGCAGAGGGCTTCTCCGATGCTCATGTAGGCATCCTTGAGATCCGTGTATTTTCCCACAACCGCAATTTTGACGCGGTGCTTTGGATTCCGGCAGGTGGAAACCAGTTCCTCCCACTCCCGCAGGTCGGGCTTCCGGCGCGGCAGCCCCAGGCGCTCCACCACAATTTCAGCCAGCCCCTCTTCCTCCAAGCGCAAGGGCACTTCATAAATCGAGGCCGCATCCAAGGCCTCGATCACGGCATTTTCTTCGATATCACAGAAAAGGGCGATCTTGTCCTTCAGGTCTTTCGTTAAAGGGCGCTCACAGCGGCAGACAATGATATCCGGCTGGATTCCGATGCTCCGCAGTTCTTTGACGCTGTGCTGGGTCGGCTTTGTTTTCAGTTCCCCTGCCGCCTTTAAAAACGGGACAAGGGTAACATGGATATAAAGCACCTGCTCCCGGCCGATATCTCCTTTGAACTGCCGGATCGCCTCCAGAAAGGGGAGAGATTCGATATCCCCCACTGTTCCCCCAATTTCCGTAATTACCACATCAGGCTCTTCCGCGCGGGCGATACGCTGTATAAACTCCTTAATCTCATTGGTAATGTGGGGAATAACCTGCACCGTTCCTCCTAAAAAATCCCCCCGGCGCTCTTTCCGGATCACCGACCAGTAGACGAGACCGGCTGTGACATTGCTGTTGCGGGTCAGGTTCCGGTCGATAAAGCGCTCGTAGTGGCCGAGATCCAGGTCGGTTTCCGCACCGTCATCTGTAACAAAAACCTCCCCGTGCTGATAAGGGCTCATCGTCCCCGGGTCAATATTGATATAGGGATCGAATTTTTGAATGGAGACTCTCAGGCCCCGGCTCTTAAGCAAACGTCCCAACGAAGCGGCAGTAATTCCCTTCCCCAGCGAAGATACGACTCCACCTGTGACAAAGATAAATTTCGTCAAATTCTCTCCCCTCTTTTCACCAGCAATTCTCCGTTTCCGCATTAATACAGCGCCCATTTTAAACGCAATCTTTTGCCGTTGTCAAGGGGAGGTAATTCCCAGATCCCCACCGTCCTGACGAACAGGCGCTTTGCGGGCCGTATTAACGGGTCTTTGAATCGCCTCTTGCCGGGCGCCTGCGCGCAACTGGGCGTAAAGTCTGCAAGCCCGGGGGCACGCTAGGGAAGGTAGTCGAGCACCACTACTTCCTGCCGGGCCGGCAAACTTTTTGCGTCTCCTGCATACACTTTCTCTCTCCGCACCTGCTCGAAAGAACGCGTGAAATCCTCCCCGGAAGCGAGTTCAAAGGTCAGGGCCGGGGTTTTGTAATGCATGGGAATCACAACGCGCGGCGCCAGCTGTTCGACCACCTTGCGCGCTCCGTCAGCATCAATTGTAAAAATTCCTCCAACCGGGACCATCAAGATGTCAATCTTCCCTAAGGCCGCAACGGTATCAGGCTCTAAAAGATGACCCAGGTCTCCAAGATGACAGACCCTGACTCCGTCCATCTCCCAAACGAAAATAAGATTCTTTCCCCGTTTTGCGCCCTTTACCTCGTCGTGAAAGACAGGGAAGCCTTCCACCTGAATCCCTTTCACGGCATGACGCCCCGGCTCCCTGATGACAGCCGGACGCCCCGGAAGCTCCTCGACCGCGTTATGATCGTAGTGATCGTGGCTTACCGTTACCAAATCGACTTCTGCGCGGGGGAAAGGGTAGCCTACTTCTTTACTGAAGGGATCAGTAAGGAGGCGCACCCCGCTCCCCTCACAAAGAAAACATGCATGTCCGAACCAGCGAATCTGCATCCTGCCCCCTCCTTGAAATCTAGTAATTTTCTCCTTCGAACTCCCCCCGCCCGGAAACAGGTTTCACTTTTCCGCGGAGCAATTCCTGAGCAGGAAAGAGTTCGTTGCCCAATTCCTCTTCTTCCGAAGCCCGGGGGGGTTCGTCGTTGTATTCCACCGTCTTATGCATGAGCGAAACGAGGGGAACACGGCGCGTCCCCTTCTGGGGCGCCCAACTGCGCAGCCCCCACCGGCCCTCCCCTAAATACACAAAACGGACATCAAGGTTGAGCCATGTATAAAACCTCGCTTTTGCCTGCACTAAATCTGTTGCGCGGGAAGCCAAGAATTTTTTTTCAACCTCTTCCATTAAAATCGAATAGTGAACAGGCTGCCCGTTGGTTTTTATGAATTCGTAAATAAAGTCAAGAATAGCGTCTTTCTTTCCCCATTCTGCTCTGCTCATATTCCCCTGACCCCCTAAAACTTTACATCCTTTCCGGTGCAGAAACACCTAAAAGGCCCAGGGTATTCCGCAAGGTAATGCGGCAAGCATTAACGAGCACAAGGCGCGCCGCCCGTAAGACGGGATCCTCGGTCAGAACGCGGCACGTGGTATAAAAACCGTGAAAAAGGGTTGCCAATTCGTAAGCGTAATGGGCAAGGCGGTGCGGCTCGAGACTGGTTGCCGCAAAAAGAATTTCCCCCGGAAGATCGGCAATTTTCCGAATCAGGGCGAGCTCTGCGGGATCCTGGAGGGCTTCGAGCACAGCTTCCTGGGCGCGGGGAAGCGGGGCCTCCGTATTGCGTAAAATGCTGCAGATCCGGGCATACGCGTACTGGATGTAGTAAACCGGGTTTTCGCTGGACTGTTCTCTGGCCAAATCAAGGTCAAAATCGAGGTGGCTGTCGGCGCTCCGCAGCAAGAAAAAATAGCGCGCTGCGTCCCGGCCTACCTCCTCCATGAGTTCCCGCAAGGTAATGTATTCCCCCGTCCGCTTTGACATGCGCACTGGCGCGCCGCCTTTAAAAAGCCTCACAAGCTGCATAATGATTACTTCAAGCCGGTCCGGGTCAAACCCCAGCGCCCGCATCGCCCCCTTTAAGCGGGGGACATGGCCGTGGTGATCCGCCCCCCAGACATTAACCACCCGCTTAAAGCCCCGCTGAAACTTGTTTTGGTGGTAGGCAATATCAACCGCAAAGTAGGTAGGCGTCCCGTTGCCCCGTACCAATACCTCGTCCTTTTCGTCGCCAAAAAGGGCGGAACGAAACCACAGGGCGCCTTCGTCCTCGTACAAATAACCCTTTGCCTGCAATTCCCTCAAAACATTTTCTACAGCTCCGGAATCATGAAGGGTCTGCTCGGAAAACCAAACATCGTAGACGACCCCGAAGTCGGTCAGATCGCGCTCCATTCGGGCAAGCTTTTCTTTGAGGGCGTACTTAACCAACCTTTCCCGCCGCAGGCGCGGATCGATTGCCACATATTTATCCCCCACCTCGGCAATCAAGCTTTTCATGTTGTCGATAAGATCTTGCCCCGGATACCCGTCTTCAGGGAAGGGGACGTCATGCCCCAGCAACTGCAGATACCTGGCCTCAAGGGAATGCCCAAAGGTCTCAATTTGATTTCCGGCATCATTGATATAAAACTCGCGCGTCACATCATAACCTGCGGCGGCAAGGATCCGGGCCAGGGTGTCGCCCAGCGCGGCGCCCCGCGCGTTTCCCATATGGAGAAGCCCGGTGGGATTCGCGCTGACAAATTCCACCTGAACCTTCTGCCCCTGCCCCAAACTGGAACACCCGTAGGATTCATCCTGCGCTTCAACCTCCGGTAAAACCTCATAAAGCCAGGACGGGTCCAAAAAAAAGTTAATAAAGCCGGGCCCTGCCACCTCCACCCGCGCGATCCGATTCCCCCCGCGGAAATATTCCAGGAGCACCTGCGCAATCAGGCGCGGGGGTTGGCCCGCCGCGCGGGAAAGAAGCATGGCAAGATTCGTCGCTAAATCTCCGTGCGCTTTTTCGCGGGGCACCTCTAATGTAAAGGGAGGGATCTGCCCGCAGGCAATTCTCCCCTCCTCCCGGGCCTCTTGCGCAGCCCGCGTTAAAGCTTGATAAATCTGGCTTTTTAAGCGCTCCAAAACCCCCATCGGGAAACCCCTTTTAAACTAAAGTTTCTTCATCTTTCTATTATTTGGCATGAAAGCCCTTTTATGCAAGACCTTATTTTTGCCTGAATCTATGCCTGAGGAAGGATGATGGTAACTTTGCAACCCCGCTCGGGGTTATTTTCAATTACAATCTCTCCACCGTGATTTTGAATAATCGCCCGTGAAATATAAAGCCCTAAACCGGTCCCCGTTTCCTTGGTTGTAAAGAAGGGCTCAAAAACCTGAGCTTGAACCGCTTCCGGAATCCCCGGCCCTGTATCCTGGATTGTAATCCGGATCAGGTCGTCCTCCCGGTCAATCTCAACCGCAAGCTTGATTTCGCCGCCATCCGGCATCGCCTCAAGCGCGTTATTAAAAATATTCAACAGCACCTGTTGAAACTGCTCTTCGTCCAGCAAAACCGGCGGCAGGCCCGGTGCAAAAGAGGCATTGACTGCAATCCCCCGGCGCGCCCCCTCACTTTCCCATAACTTGAGTACGTTTTCAATCAAATCCCTTAAATGATACGGCTTCCGCTGGGGAAGACCGGGCTTTGCCAGGCGGAGAAAGCCCCCGATAATAGAATTTACGCGCTCGAGGGCATCCAGCATAATATCCACATACTCAACGCGGGGCGTTCCTTCCAACTCCTTTTTCAGTATCTGAAGAAAACCCGCCACTGCCGTGAGAGGATTCCTGATTTCATGAACCGCCCCCGCAGCCAACTGGCCCATAATCGCAAGGCGCTCGGCCCGGATTACTGCTTGCTCCAATTCCTGCTGGCGCCTGGCATCCCAGAGCACGGCCATCGCCCCTGCCTTCTCCCCGCTTGCGCCCCTTAAAACGTGAGTGCTGATATACGCAGAACAGGGGGAGAAAAAGGGAAGGAACTTCTCCGGAGCAATCCTGCTAAATTCCTTCCCGGTGGTTAGGGTTAATAATAAAGGGTGATCTTCCGGAAACCCCTTTTTTCCGAAGAGTTCCCGGAAATGCCGCCCCCGGACATTCTGCTCGGAAAGCCCTGTCGCTTCCTCAAAAAAACGGTTAAACCCGATAATTCTTTCTGACCTGTCAATGATCATAACACCTGCAGGAAAACCATTCAAAACCTGCTGGAGCGTCGGTTCCGGCGCTCCCTTCTTTCCCGCTTCTTTCTTTTGCTGTTGCAAGGACGGCCCCTCCTTCGAAATTTTCCCGTTAATTCTCAAAATAAGCTCTGATCAGTTCTCCGTGCCGCAGCCGGTAAACAACATAAGGACCGCTCCCGTTTTGATCTAAAATCCCGATTCTGGCAAGGGCAGCCGCAGCGGCAGCAACATCCTCAAGCGGGCGGTGCAGACGCCGCGCCAACCCTGCAGCGGTATCTCTGGTATGAGGGTTGGCTTGAAAAAATGTCAGGAGTTCAATCCGAACAATACTCTCGCGCACACCCCCGTTTTCCAGGACATGCTGGTGCTGGTCAGACAAGAGGCTCACTCCCCGCTGCCTGGGCTCCACTTTCATCAGGTAAAGCATGGAATTCGCAGTAATCTCCTTCCAGCGCCTCGCACCGCATTTCTTCGCATAGGATCTTCCGCTCAAGGAGAACAGTCAAATAGGCGGAGAACATTCCCCGAAGAAGGTCGCAGACAACGCGCGGTGTCCGGTAAAACCAGCCGTACTTCTTGACTGTTGCCACCTGGAAGGAATTATAGCACCTGATTACCGCACGCCCTGCCCCCGGTTCCAGTGAGACCAGTTCCACCCTTGCGAGGCCGCAATTCTTGACTTCCTCAAAAAGCGCCTCCAGCGCTTCTAAGGGTGTATTGTAGAAGGTTTTTGCCTGCGCGGCGACCGTCAGGGCCGAAAGGTAGCCGGCATCAAAGAGGATGGTTTTAATAATATGGGGCGCGTATTCTTTAAGCGCGACAAAAATAGAGGCGTAAGTTTCCTTGGGCAAAAGGATTGCCCTTTCTCCTGCAATTTTTAAAAGATCCCCTTCGCGGGTGACGATCTCTGTTTTCAGGCGCCTGGTGGGGGAAACCCGGCCACGGCACATGTCTGCCTCCGCATTAATCGTGACTTCCCTAGAATACTCGCTCCCCAGCACCCGCTGGAGGCAGGCCTGGAACGCCCCCAGGCGGGGACAGTAAAAGAAAAGCTCTTCTTTTTCTGCGCCCCGGCAGAAATCCAGATAAATGCAGCGACTCCGGGTCAAGTTTACCAGGACGTTTTCCCCTTCTTCTTCCAGCCGGTAAGCGCTTGCCTCCAGGAACCCCTCGCGGTCGAGAATATCCAAATAAGCCCTGCAGATGTCTGCGGGGCGCCGGCTGGATAGCTCCAATTCTTTCCCGTATTCATCCATGACGCAGGCGCCTACCCCGCGCGTGACTTCTTCCAGCCAGTACTGTCCGCTGAAAGGGATTGCGGGAATGGTTTTGCTTAATGTTAAATAAAGGTAGTTCAGAATCTTGTGAACAACTGACACGTTTTCATCCATTTCACCTACACCTCCAACTCTGTCGCGACTAAAATTCCAAAGGTGGGACTAATGCCGAACATATAGGGAGTAGAACTGAATTTTCCGCTCCGGACTTTCCCCACCTGCAAAATCCGGACCGGCCGCGTTGCGGAGCTGCCAAACTTCATCTTTAAAATGACGTTGTAGAAATGGCTGGCCACCATCATCACCCGGTCTCCAAGCACCCCGTCCACAAAGATATCAAGGGTGAGAATCCCGTTTTTCCGGAGGTATTTTAAACGGCTGCGGTGAAATTCCAGGATTTCCGCAGGCTCAAAGGGAGTGAACAGAGTGCTCAGGCTGTCCACAATGAGTCGGATGCGCTGTCCGGCAAAGCGCTTCAAAAGCTCCTTTTCCAGGGTAAAATATTTATCCAGATTATGCTGGTCGGCAATATGAAATTTCTCAACACTGGCCTCTTCTTCGTAGGCATCCACAAAAATTAAGCGTCCGGCCTCCTCGTATGCCCGCGTCCCTACCCTGAAAGTGCCCAGGTGGTAGCGCATCACCGCCGGTGGCTCGTCGCAGGCCACGTAAATGCAGACATCCCCGCACCGGAGCCCTTCTTTAATAAATTCCCCCGCTAAAACCGTTTTTCCCACCCCGGTATCACCGTCGACCATAATTTGGGAACCGTAACTCACACCCTGGGAAATAATCCTGTCGAGTCCTTCCACGCCAAAATAGGCCCTTGCTTTCAATCCTACCAACCTCCTGCCCGGGGGAAGACCTGAATCCCGGTTTTCGTAATTTCCATGAGATGATTGCCGGTAATATGGCTTACCCCCCGCAACTTATAAAGCTCCAGGTATCGCAGCCTCCTGTTATGAAACAAACTCGACTTGAGGAGAATACTCCCCTGGACGAGAGATTGAACAATATCCAGCTGCTCGTTGGGAATTCCAATCCCGGTCGGGTAAAGAAACAGGGTTGTGCATCCCAGATTATTGAGATAGGTCGTCAGGTAGAAGAGTTTTTCCCGGAGCACAAACATGTCACGTACACGGGCAATTAAGGCGGGCAAAGCATCAAAAACAACCCGCACGATCCGGTTTTCCCGGATCACGGCGCCCAGCCGGGTAATCAGCTCGTCAAAATCAACCTCCACCAGAGGCGTGAAGATTACCTGAATCATTCCCTCCTGCGCCAGGCCCGCCAGATCCCACCCAAAAGCGGCCGCGTGGGCATGGATCTTCTGAGGGGCTTCTTCCAGGGAGACAAAAAGACCTCTTTCCTGCTGCTGGAGCGCCCCCCGGACTAAATATTCCAAGCCTAAAACCGTTTTCCCCGTGCCCGCCTCTCCCGCGACAACAATACTTACACCCCGCGGAAGGCCACCCCGTAAGAGTTCGTCCAAACCCTTGATCCCCGTCTTTAACAAAAAACTCGGAGAGCGGCCCTCATCCGGTTCCAGGAGAAGAGGCCGCAGGGAAAAAACCTGCATCCCCGCTTCCTTGATTTTAAAGCTGTGTCTCCCCGATAAATGAGGCTGCCCCCGGCTTTTGATAATTTCGACGGTACGCTGGCGCTGCAATCCGCCGTTCGCTCCGTACCGGAGGCGTACGACAACATCTACCAGAAACTCCTCGAAACTGTAAAAATCCTCCTCTTCCTGCTCCTGTTCCTTCACGAGCAAAGAGGTTAAACCGAGGCGGCGCAGCCCGTTGCAAAAAGCATAAACCGCCTGGCGCAGCTCGAGGGGGTTGTCAATAACCTGGCGAAAGTGAGACATGCTGTCAACCAGCACCCGGCGCGCCCTGATTTCGTTGACGGCTTCTTCTAAAATATTTGATTCCGGCAGCAGCACAACCTCCGGTGAAGTACAAATCACCCGGAGCTTGTTTTGTCTTTCCAGAGTCTGCAGATCCCAACCGAAATTTAAAGCATCCCGGTAAAGGGAAGCCGGAAACTGCTCAAAGGTTAAAACAATACCCGGCTCTTCATAATCTTGGACCCCCCTGTAGATAAATTCAACCCCGAAGGTTGTTTTGCCCGCGCCGGGAATTCCTTCCACAAGAATTGTGTTTCCTGCAAGGATTCCGCCGTAAAAAAGCTCATCAAAACCGGTAATTCCGGTGCGAATTTTCTTCAAAATCCTCCCCCCTTAACCCGGCACCAATTACTACACAACCATAAATTTTTTCGACACAAAAAGATTTTTTTCCTTTTCCCTCGATAATTTTTTCCGGTATTTTTACCTCATTCCTCCTCACTTGAGCCCCGGCCGGAGCATCCCGGTTTTTGATTTGCTTGCTTGAGATCCTGAGGATGAGAGGTTTCATGATAATGCCTGCACCATCCGGTAAAAAGGTTCTTTGAGCCGCCCTACGGCCCCAACCAAAGGTTCACTCCAACCAACCCGCCCTGTCTTAACAAATTAAGTGGTGGATGTCAATTTCGTAAAAAGGAAAATGGGGGTGGTCTGTTGCAACCGGAATGATGTCCTGTTTTTCTTTCATTCTTTTAAGCCGCGCCAGTTCCCGCAGAAAGTCATAAGCTACTTTCCGGCCCGGGTGGGCAAATAGAAGCTGCCCCTGCGGTGCCAGGTTGCGCTCGATAATTTGCGCCACGAAAGGAACACGCTTGGGGTTGTAAAGAACATCGGAACCGATAATCCAGTCAAACCGGGTAATGATGGGAAAATCCCGCCAGTCCGCAAGGACGAAGTCAACACCCTGAATGTTGTTTCTGCTGGCACTGCGGGCAGCAAACTTTAACGCTTCGGGCTGGTAGTCTGTAAGGGTTACTTTCCCGCCTTTGAGGACAGCCACCAGACCCGGCAGCCCCAACCCTGCCCCCAGTTCGAGCACTGTCGCTCCCCGAAAATCAACGGACTCCCAAATGTACTGCGCCAGGCCGCGTGCCGCAGGCCAGAGTTCAGCCCAGTACGGAATTTGATCATCGTCCTCCGGGTCCGTAATCAGATCCTCCGTATTGGCAACAATTTCTAAAGAAAGATTCAAACCGGGGAGACAAAATTGAAATTCCTTCGTGCTGATCATCGTCTCCCTCCTGTCCTGCCTTATCTCCATACTACCAGAACGGCACAAAGAACACCGATTAAAACCCCTACCGAAGCCTCTGGCAGCGTGTGCCCTACCATCTCACCGAAAAGAGGGCAACTTTTTGTTTTCTCCCGGACCATCTCCTTTAAAAGGCGGGAGTGCTCCCCCACGATGCGGCGCAGCGTAACGGCGTCGTAAATAACAATCCCCCCCATAACAGCAGCAATTTGGAAAAAAGGGGAGGTCCAGCCGTAATCCATCCCCAGCGAAGTGGCGAGGGCGGCGGCCACCGCCGCGTGCGAACTCGGCATCCCGCCGCACCCGAAGGCGCGCGCCCAGGCAAAGCCCTCCTGCCCGGGTATCACTGTAGTAAAAGGCTTCATGCCCTGGGAACAAAAAATACTCAACAAACCAGATAAAAGGTAACGATCGTGAAAAAAAACCGGGAGAACGCAGGGGCCTCCCCATAAAACCATGCTCGCCACCACCAGGATATAAAACAAGCGGCGCCGGGTTAAACTTAAAATCCGCGCCACAACACTCCCCACCGTCATCACTCTCCCTTCATCCTTTCTCACTAAGAAGATCACCAACAGTAACCGGAAAAACCTTTTTCCGGCAGTTTATCAAGCAGGACCGGCAACGCCCTGGCGAGGGCGGCTTCCTTTCGTCCTAACCCCCGGCCCTCATGGAACAGGATTACCGATCCCTCCCGGACATGACGCAAAACCCGGTTGACAATAATTTGAACAGGAGCCAGAAAAACCGGTCACAAGAGTCGTTTCATCCCGTCAGGGACTCCCTAAGAAATGCACCGGATCTGGGCGCCGAGCGAGGCAAACTTCTCAATTACGCCTTCGTATCCCCGCGCGATCAGTTCTGCCTGACAGATTTCCGTTTCTCCCTCGGCGGCAAGCCCTGCCAGGAGAAGAGCCGCCCCGGCCCGGAGGTCGGTTGCCTTTACCTGGGCCCCCAAGAGGCTTGTACCACCTTCAATTACTGCCGTGTGGCCTTTAACCCTGATCCGCCCCCCCATTCGCTTTAATTCGTCAGCCACCTGGAAACGGTTTTCAAAGACATTTTCCACAATAAGGCTGGTGCCGCGCGCCAGGCAGAGGAGAGACATCATGGGGGACTGCAGATCAGTCGGGAAACCAGGATAGGGGAGTGTTTTAATATCAGTCGCACGCAGGCCGCCCGTCCTCTTAACAGCCACAAAATCTTCTCCCGATTGCACTTCCAGCCCCACATCCTGCAGTTTCGCGATCACGGACTGAAGGTGGGTAACAATTACGTTTTCGACAGTAATTGCTTCCCCTGTAATACCCGCCGCGATCATATAGGTGCCTGCCTCGATGCGATCCGGAATGACGCTGAATCTCGTCCCCCCAAATTCCTTAACGCCTTCAATTTTAATTAAATCTGTTCCGGCGCCCCGGACCCGCGCCCCCAGCGCGTTGAGAAAGCTCGCAAGATCAACAATTTCCGGTTCTTTTGCGGCATTTTCAAGCACCGTCGTCCCGGGAATTCCACTTGCCGCCATGATCAGATTCTCTGTGGCGCCTACACTCGGAAAATCCAAATAAACCCGAGCTCCTTGCAGCTCGCGTGCCCGGGCCTTAATAAAGCCGTGTTCCAAACCGACTTCAAAGCCTAAAATATGAAGCCCTTTTAAATGAAGATCCATCGGACGGGATCCGATATTGCAACCACCTGGAAGGGGAATTTCCGCCCTCCCCTGCCTGGCGGCAAGTGCGCCTAAAAAAAGATTGGAAGCCCGCAGCTTTTTTGCAAGGTGGTACGGAGGCGTGACTTCGATTTGGCCGGGCCATGCCAGACTGACCGTATTCTGTCCCAGCCAGACAGTCTTCCCCCCCAGGGCGCGCACAATTTCCAGTTGCGTTTCTACATCTGCAATTCTCGGCACATTGTCTAAAATAACTTCCTCCCGCGCAACCGCGCTCGCGGCAATTAAAACCAAAGCAGCATTCTTCGCACCACTGACGCGAACCCTTCCCCAGAGTCGGTTGCCTCCTTTAATCACCAATTTCATCTTGATTGTATCCTCCAGTCATGAGCACCAAAAAATGGTCCTTTTCCGTCTTTTATATTCTCCCTAGCAACAGATATTCCTTCCCTCGGCATTACACTTTACCCTGGAAAAGTCAGCTCCGTGCTCCATACCTGGGCCTCGACCAGGTTTTGACTTGCGGCCGCCCGGGCAGAAAGGTTTTCTATCTGAAAGATCGGTACACGATGCCTGGCGCGCTGTATCGAACCGACTATTCCTGCAACAGCAGCAAAAAAAAGCAGCATTCCTATCAGAAGCGTAAAAATTTTCCGCGCCATGGAATCCCCCCTTCTGCCGTTAGTCTTGGGCAGAAGAAGGAAAAATTATTCAGCTGCGCGGCTCTTGTAGCCCTCCAAAAATTCATCCGCTCCGATCCCGAGAGTTTCCTGAAAAGCCCGGTCTAAGCTGCAACCCTCCCCCAGTGCGTCTAAAAGGAGGGGAATCTGTTCCTCTCCGTATGTTTTAACAAGGTATGTTACGAGGTCCCGGGCAAGAGCGTAACTGTAGTTCTGCCAGGCCGGATCGTCAAATTTCCCGTCTAATTTCTTTAAGGGAAAGGAGGGCAGCGGAAGGTTTTTAAGGTTTTTATCTGGAGAGGAAACCGGCGTGATCCGTCCCTCCCCATACTGGGCAAGCCCCTCCGTTATCCAGCGCGGATAGTTCCCTTTGCTTTTATAGTCCACGACAAAATGAACATATTCATGGGCAACGGGGCCCTGTGCCTTAAAAGCCGCCCTTCTCTCCGCTTCGGGTAAATCCCCCAACCATTCCCGCGGAGATAGAATTCTGATGATCCCTGCCCAGTAAACACCCATTGCGCTTTCTTCGTTTCCCCAGCCAAAAATCCGGTTAAGAGACGAGCGGTCGGGATAAATCAGAATCGGCACCTTTTCCTCAGGAAAGTAAGCAAATAAAGCTCCCAAGGGATGGTAAACCCTTTCCGCCTCCTGCAAAACCTTGCGGGCGTTTTCCTCGTCACCCAGCCGGTATTTTACGATAAAATGCTCCCCGGCGAGCACCGGCCAGGAGGACGTTTCCAGCCGCAGCAAAAAACGCTGGTATTCTCGAAATAATTCGAAGCCAAAGGTGCGGACCGGGTTGGGCTGGACAAAATTAAGGAACAATAAGAAAACAAGACAAAATATCAAGCAGGAAACAACAAGTCTGTCCATCCTCCTTCCTCCTCTCTTCTCTCCATTATACTAAAAGAAAGGGGCGCTGCGGCTAACAAAAAAATCCACAAAACGACCCAAATTCTTGGTTTGTTCCAGCCCCCTCCCTCTCCTGGTGCAGGCCGGGACAAAATCAATTTTCT
>DAOURU010000041.1 GCA_030627585.1 Bacillota bacterium | reverse complement strand
CGCAGCTGGGGTGCCGGGGGCGCGGAAGGGCGGGCAGCCGGTGAATAGCGGCGAGATCGAGAGCCGGCTTTAACTGCTGCTCCGAAGGAGAGTGGAAATTAAAAACCAAAAGAGAGGATGAAAACGGATGGGGATTTAATGGGCAAGTGTGAGAATCTCAAGGATGATGATTTAAAGATATTTATTTACGACACGACACTCAGAGATGGCACGCAAGCTGAAGGAATCAGCCTGACGGTCCAGGATAAGCTCAAGATTACCAGGAAATTGGATGAACTGCAAATTCATTATATTGAGGGGGGATGGCCGGGATCCAACCCCAAGGACCTGGAATACTTTAAGCAAGTTCAAGCAATTCCTTTGAAACATGCAAAAATCGCCGCTTTTGGAGCGACCAGAAAAGCAGGAGTCCACGTAACAGAAGATGCTAATATCAAGGCGTTGCTGGCAGCCGAAACCCCCTGCATTGCAATTTTCGGGAAAAGCTGGGATCATCATGTGTTAACAGCCCTGAACACTACATTGGAAGAAAACTTAAAGATGATCCGGGAAAGCGTCCATTACCTGAAATCTCAGAAGCGTGAAGTGATTTACGACGCCGAGCATTTTTTCGACGGTTTCAAGGCCAATCCGGATTATGCCCTGGCTGCATTGAAAGCCGCGGCTGAAGGAGGGGCAGACTGGATTGTCCTCTGTGATACCAACGGCGGCAGTTTGCCCGGCGAAGTGGAGCAAATTTTTCTCAAGGTGCGCCGGGCAATTAAGGTGCCGCTTGGCATCCACGCTCACAATGACGGAGAGCTTGCTGTCGCCAATAGCATTGCTGCGGTAAAGTGCGGGGCGCTTCAGGTCCAGGGGACGATTAACGGTTTTGGGGAGCGCTGCGGAAACGCCAATCTCTGTTCGGTGATCCCCAACCTTCAACTCAAAATGGGATTTTCCTGCCTGGATCCCGAAGCACTGTGCCGGCTTACTGAAGTCTCTCACTATGTAAGCGAAATCGCGAATATGGCTCCCCAAAATAACCAGCCTTTTGTCGGAGCGAGTGCTTTTGCCCACAAAGGGGGGGTCCATGTGAGTGCGGTTTTAAAGGATCCCGCGACCTACGAGCATCTTGATCCTGAACTGGTGGGGAACAAGCGGCGCGTTTTGGTTTCGGAACTGGGAGGTACCAGTAATTTATACTATAAAGCGCGGGAACTGAATTTTGATCTCGCCCAGGGCAATCCCCAGACAAAGGAAATTATCAAGCAGATCAAAGAATTGGAATACCAGGGCTACCAGTTTGAAGGGGCGGAGGCCTCCCTTGAGCTTTTGCTGCGGCGCGCCTTCGGGCAATACAGGGAGTTCTTTACACTCGAAAGCCTGAAGCTTTTCGTCCAAAAGCAGGCTAACAACGGAGATGTGATTAGCTCCGAGGCAATTATCAAGATGCGCGTCGGAGATCAAATAATGCATACGGCAGCCGAAGGAAACGGCCCCGTGAACGCGGTAGACAATGCGCTCAGGAAAGCCCTTGAAGGTTTCTATCCCTCTCTCAAAGAGATGCATCTTGTTGATTATAAGGTCCGCGTGCTGGACGGAAAAGACGGGACGGGGGCAAAGGTGAGGGTTCTGATTGAGTCGGCGGATGCGGCCGGTTCGTGGAGCACGGTAGGAGTATCAGAGAACATCATTGAGGCAAGCTGGCAGGCCCTTACCGACAGCATGAATTATGCCTTGCTCCGCAAATTATCTAGCTGCCGGAAAGATGCGAAAAAACTTCTTAATGAAAAAGGCCCGGGGTAACCAGGTTTGACCCGGCCTTTTTCATGATGCAGATTTCTGGAGATAGTTCAGGGTGGGCGGGGGCGCGGCAGGCAGTTCTATTTCCTCAACCCGTTTAATCACAGGATAGACTTTATAGATGGCGAGGTCATCTAAAATCCCTCCCAGGAGCCGCAGCCCCGATTCAAGCTTGTCCTGGTTCCCGATTGCTTTAATGGTGCATGGGTAAAGAATTTCTTTTCCGTTGATGGTGAGCGTCAAATTTGTTTTATTCCAGTAAATGCTCGTCCAGGGGGTGATGCGCTGGTCATTGATGGCGATTGCTTCTGCCTGAGAAGCCCAAAGTTCGTTGATAATATCGACAAGATCTAGGTAAACCATCGGGGATTCAGTAGTGATCGTGATGGTGATGCCCGGCCCCCTGACGGGAGTTAATCCCAAAGCCATTTTAAGCTGCTCTGATTCATTTTTGAGACTTTCTGCGAGGGTCTCCCTGGCGTTGACGTCTGCCTGCAGGGAGCGCTGCTGCTGCTCCAATTCCCTCAAACCTTTTTCCAGTTCCCCTCTTTTGTCATGGAGTTTTTTCAGCATTAAAACAAGATCGTCGCTCTTCTGAAGCGAGAGATCTCCTAAAAAATTTTGCTGGGTCCGGAATTGTACGGAAAGAAGAATGCCCAGCAGGAGAAAAGTAATAAAAATGGGAATTTGCCATTTTTTTGCATTATCCATTTTTTTCTCCTCCTGCTGATGAAAAACGCCGTTTCCGCAGCCAGGCCGCAAAAAGTTCTCTCCGGATAAACGCAAGATTTTGGAAAAGCCTGACCCCAAAAACAAAAACTGCGGCCAGGTAAAGATCGACCCCAAGCCGATCTCCCAGGTAAGCTAAAAGGGCGGCAAGCAGCGCGTTGGTGAAAAAACCGGTCAGGAGAATGGTGCCGTCAAATTTTTCTTCGAGAATGGCCTTTATCCCCCCGAATGCGGAGTCTAAAGCTGCTAAAACCGCAACTGACAAATATTTTACATAAATACCGGGGATCGGAACCGCCAGGGCGGATCCGATCCCAATTCCAATGAGCAGACCCAGGAGAGGCAACCACATTGTTTATTCCTCCTTTGGCTGCGCGGAAGTAAACTGGTAGCTCCCCTTATAGGGGGGAATTACAACTTTTGATTTCTTTTCAAGATTCACGGGAAAGCCTGCCATTTTGAGAATATTATACTCGCTATCCTGCATTTCTAAAACGCTGCCGAGGCGGTCCGGGTTCCCGATTGCTTTAATGGTGTAAGGAGGGGCGAGGCGTGTTGTATTGACTAAAATCATGGGCCCCACGCATCTGATATCCGATGAGGTTACAATCCGCTGGTCATTCACGGAAATTGCTTCGGCGCCTCCCACACGCAGTTCATTTACGATGTAGAGAATGTGCTTATCATGGATTAAAAAGTCTCCTGCCTGAAACTGTCCGGGGTTTTTTGCCTGGGTTGCTTCGGCGCCCTTCCGGTTGTCATCTAATGTTATTACGATCCCCGGCCCTATCGCCTCTACAAGGCCAGCCTGAACTTTTAACTCACTCAGTTTTTCCTGGAGGTTTTGCAGTTCTTCTTTGCCTGCAGCAAGAACCTCCTGGGAGCGGGCAAGGGATGTTCTTGTTTTTTCGATGTCTTCCTCGAGCCTTCCGATTATCTTTTCTTGGGTTTGAATAAGAGCAACGAGGTTTTGGTTTTTCTGGTGCCAGCGGGTATGGTAGCTGGCAGCTAAACTGTTCAATACCGATACGAGTAGGATCCCGGAGATGAAAAAGACCAGGGTAAGGGGAAGCTGCCATTTATTTAATTTCACCCTTTTTACCTCCTCGGCCGAACTTCTTTATTCTTTCGAGAATATTTTTAAATCTCCTGCTGTATTATACCTTGATGGCAGGATATTACTTTTTTTCGGAAAGATGCCAATGATTATTTAGGAATGCTCTTTAAAAGCGCGTGGGATGGCAAACTCCAGAATCTCAAACTAGAAAGGGGCCGCCTACACAATTCCTGGAACTTAGGACTTCGATGCGCTAAATTGAAAATGCCAGCCGTCGCTTTGCTCCGGTTGGCGGTCGATTTCGGAACAGGAGGGAAGATTTCAATCGAAACGGCTGGTCGGTTTCAATCGGAATTGGTGCGCCGGCTTCACCGGAATAGGCAGAGGGGTCTTGCGTTTTCAGACCCCTCCTTCCTTAAGGGAACCAGCGGCCCCTCTCCTATATGTTCATATTACTATAAATTCTTGCGAATATCCAATTCGCTTTAGTGCGGGATTAATCGAGGATTGCTTTTATACTTTTGTGTTGAGACCTTCCTTAACTTTAGCCACGACTTTTCTTACTTCTGCTTCGGTAAAGTTAAAGGTATGCTGCTTCTTCACACCGAGCTCTGTGACAACCACGTAGCAGTCTATTTCCAGTCCTGCCTGTTCGAGGACAGCCTTTCCGCACCCGATCGGGCAGCCGTCGATAAGAACGCGCCTTTCTGCTTCCCTTGCAGGCTCCACCATATCGACCAGGTTTCCCCCGACTCCTGCGAGGCAGTAGAATCTCCCCGTTCCTTCTTCATCCAGGACCATCGCCGCCTTATTGGAGATTTGCCCGGCATTGGAAGCGCCGGAGCAGGAAAGGATTAAAATGCTTCCTCCTGCGCAAAGGCACTCTTCCTTCATGTTTCTCTCCCCTTTTTTCGTTGCTTTCCTTCTAACTTTCAGGTTACTTGCCTTGCAGCCAGCCTTTGATTTCTTCCTTGCTCGGAATGCGCCCGAAGGCCTTGACCTCCTCATCCACAACCAGACCGGGAGTCATCATCACATCGTACTCTAAAATTTTATCAAGGTCTTGAACTTTAGTAATTGTCGCTTCGATGCCGAGCTCCGCAACCGCCTCCCGGGCGGTTTCCTCCAGCCTCTTGCATTTGGCACAACCTGTTCCTAAAATTTTGATCTCCACAAAAAATCCCTCCTCAAGGTATTTTTACGGTATTTTTGTTTTGGAAGCAGAGAGACCTGAAATGTGTTCCGTATCTTTTAAAAGAAAGCGCCGTAAAGCCAGCCCGTGAAGGTAGCCATGATCGTAACAAGACCGACAAAGGTTAAAGCCTTTTTTGCGCCGATGAGCCTGATGATCACGAGCATGTTGGGAAGGCTCAGAGCGGGTCCTGCAAGCAGCAAAGCGAGTGCCGGCCCCTTTCCCATCCCTGAGCCGAGCAGCCCCTGAAGAATAGGCACTTCCGTCAGGGTCGCGAAGTACATGAAAGCCCCTGCGATTGATGCTATGAAGTTGGCGAGCAGGGAGTTTCCGCCTACCACCTGGGCGATGTAGTGAGCCGGAATGATGCCTGTATCGGCATCCGGTCTTCCCATTAAAAAGCCGGCAACCAGCACCCCCGCGAAGAGCAGAGGGATGATCTGTTTGGTGAAGAACCATGTGGCATCTACCCAGGAAGCAAGCTCTTCCTTTTCAAACCAGCGCCAGAGCATGAGAGAGAGAAGGACCAGCAGAATGGCAGTTAAGTGCCATTTGACGCCGTAGATCATAAACCAGAAACCGGCGCTTTCTGCGGGTTTTCCCCAGGCGGCAAAGACAAGGATCAAAACCAGTGTTGCGAAGTAAAGGAGTGTTTGGAGAGAACTCCTTTTTTCCGCGGATATCTGCGCGATCAGCTTGCGCGCGTTTGCGATGCGTTCTTTTTCTTCCCGGCGGAAGAGAAGCGCCATCAGGAGCCCGATTACAAGCGCGAAGATTACTGCGCCAACTGCCCGCGCGACTCCCAGTTCCCAACCGAGAACCCTTGCCGTGAGCGCTATGGCGAGAATGTTAATCGCGGGGCCCGAGTAGAGAAAAGCGATGGCGGGTCCCAAGCCCGCGCCGCGCTTATAGATTCCACCGAAAAGCGGGAGAACGGTACAGGAACAAACCGCCAGGATCGCTCCTGAAATCGAACCTATCAGGTAGGCGACCCACTGCTTCGCACCACCGCCGAAGTATTTCAGAACTGCCTGCTGGGAAATAAAGTAAGAAATCGCCCCGGCAATGAAGAGGGCGGGTACGAGACAGAAAAGAACGTGTTCCCGGGCGTAATCCTGAAGCATATAAGAGGCTTCCAGGATCGCCTGTCCGACACGCGGGTTGCTAAAGGGAATAAAATAGGCGCCAAGGAAAGCAAGAATCAGCAAAACCAGTTTATCTCGCTCTTTCAATTTTTCTCCCCTCCTTTCTAAGAGCGTTCCAAAATCAGGCTTTGATGATTTTCGCGAGTTCCTGCTCTTTTGCCTCTAAATCCTGTTTCAGCACGCGGTCAATACACGCGAGAAACTCTTTCACACACGGGGCGCGGAGCCGGTAGAATGTTTTTGTTCCCTCTTTCCGGGAGACGATCAGTCCGGCACTTTTCAGCACAGCCAGGTGTTTCGAAACCACCGGTTGCTCGCACCCCAGCGCCTCCACCAGCTTGCAGACGCATTTTTCTTCTCCCGGCTCAAGCAGGTTAATAATCTCAAGCCGAACGGGGTGGCCGAGTGCCTTTGCGACCTCGGCGCGCAGCAGGTTGAGACTATCCATTTGCTACCCTCCCTTCCTTGATTCCCATTTTGGCATAAAGGAATACAAATTACAACCCCCTTTAACGTTAAGATTTATAAATTTTTCGCATTGTTCATTTGCGTAGCACTTCGTTCCAGGAGAGGTTTTATCTGGAACCTCCGGATGCCGATTTGGACAAGGAAAAGGGAGCGGCCGCGGCGAAGTTTTAGTGGTTCCAATACATATACATATTGTCGTATCGATCAAATTGTCGTATCGATCAAAAAGGCTTTGGTGAAATGCGCAGGTTTTCCTGTAAACCAGAATCAGGTAACGGTAACTGTTGAGGTCGGCCGGTCAGGCACAGGGCAATTACCAGAAGAGTAAAATAATGATATAATTAAGTCTGTGATAGAGAGAGGAGGGTATTTTTTAGCAGAAATGGGGCTTCTTTTTGGTACTGATGGTGTCAGGGGAGTTGCCAATCAAGAACTCACTCCTGAACTGGCGTTTCGTCTGGGGAGAGCCGGTGCTTTTACCCTGAGCGAGAACGGAAGGCGCTCCCGGATCGTGCTGGGAAAAGATACACGGATTTCAGGTGATATGCTGGAAGCGGCTTTAATTGCGGGGATTCTCTCTGTAGGAGGGGACTGCCTCAGGGCGGGGGTGATCACGACTCCGGGTTTAGCCTATCTGGCAAGGGTGCTGGACTGCAGCGCCGGAGTTGTGATTTCTGCATCTCACAACCCGGTTCCTGACAACGGAATTAAATTTTTTGCCGGGGACGGCTTTAAGCTGCCGGACTCCGTCGAAGAAGAAATTGAGCGTTTGGTTTTAACTGAAGACTTTGTTTTTCCCCAGCCTACTGGAGCCGCTGTAGGAAGAGTCTATGAAGAAAAGGAGGGGGCCGACCGGTACCTGGCCTTTCTTAAAGAGCAGGCCGGGACCGATTTAAGCGGCATCAACCTGGTCATCGACTGCGCCCACGGAGCAGCGTGGGATGTGGCCCCTCGTTTATTCAGGGAACTAGGTGCAAATCTGACGGTCTTTCACGGCGAGCCGAACGGAATTAATATTAACGAGAGGTGCGGCTCTACCCATCCTTATCCTCTCCAGGAGGCCGTCAAAAGTTTGGGAGCCGACTTGGGGCTTGCTTTTGACGGGGATGCCGACCGGGTGATTGCCGTGGATGAACAGGGGAACCTGGTCGACGGAGACCGGATTCTGGTGATCTGCGGCCTGGCCCGGAAGCGCAGAGGTTTGCTCCCGGGAAATAAAGTTGTCGTAACGGTCATGAGCAACCTCGGCTTGCGGGAGGTCTTCCAACGCGAAAATATTGAGGTTAAAGAAACGAAGGTGGGGGACCGCTACATCCTTGAGGAGATGCGAAAAACAGGAGCAGTACTGGGAGGTGAACAGTCAGGCCATATCATTTTCCTCGACCGCACGACAACAGGTGACGGCCTGATCACAGCGCTGGAGCTTCTAACAGTGGTGAAAGAATCGAAAGCACCCTTATCCCGGTTGGCGGCCCAAATGCCCCGTTTTCCTCAAGTGCTG
>DAOURU010000331.1 GCA_030627585.1 Bacillota bacterium | reverse complement strand
CTTTTTCAAGAATGGCGGACAGGTTTGCTTCGGTATCCCCCAGGCCGGGTACGACCGGGGCGATGAAAACCCAGGTTCTGATTCCCGCCCCGGCAAGCCGCCCCAGCGCTTCGAACCGGCGGTCTGGAGAAGGGGCGCCGGGCTCCAGAAACCGCGCCACCTCCCGGTCCGCCGTGGTGATGGTAAAACCCACCTCCACTTGAGGGAGTTTCTTCAGCAAGTCCAGATCCCGCAGGACGATGTCAGATTTAGTTAAAATAGAAACCCGAAAATTCGTTTGCGCCAGAAGCTCCAGACAGGAGCGGGTCAGGCCATGCCGCCGCTCCGGGGGCTGGTAGGGGTCAGTGACGCTGGAAAGCATGACGCGGCCCGGCCTGGAGCACCGGAGTTGGGCTGCAAGCCGGGCCGCAAAATTAACCTTCACCTGGACAAAGGAGCCCCACTTCCCCTCAATTCCGCAAAAGCGCTTCATAAAGCTGGCATAACAGTAAACACAGCCGTGACTGCAGCCTGTATAAGGATTGAGGCAATAATCCATCCCCGGGATCCCGGAGCGGTTCAGGGCGCTCCGGCACTCCTTTTCAAAAATCTTAACCAGCGTGCATCTCCCCCCTTCAAAATCGTTGACTAGCGTCCTACATCAAAAACATCATCGGCCCGGGTCAAGATAAAGTTGTAGAGATCCCGGCGCTTGCGCAAGATCGAGACCCACGCTTGAAAGAACCCTTTACCCTCAAGGGTAATTTCGTAGAGGCGGCGCGCCGGTCCCGCGTCCTGGGTTTCCCAGTGGGAGGTGACAAACCCCTGCTCCTCAAAGCGCCTGAGACAGCGGTATACCGTGGTGGGATCAACGGTAATGTCAAACCCGAAACCGGTCAGCCTTTCATGAAGCTCGTAGCCGTGGGCGCTCTTTTCGCACAGCAGGAGGAGTAAAACCGGCTGGATCAGGTTTTCGTGGCGCCCTCCTGCCACTTCGCCCGGCGGCCCGGAACAGCCGCACATGTTGTGCCGATGGCCGTGATGATGTCCTTTTTGCATACACACCTTTTGTACCCCCTTATATATGCTATTTGCATATAGTTGCACTTTAATAATATCCTGGGGCTTCACAAAAGTCAAGCATTATTTTAGCACTTCCCGAAAGGGAAACAGAGTTCAGAAAAGCAACAAGCCATACTGCAGAACCGGGCCCGGGAGGCGGGGAGACAACCTCATGCCGGAAAAAGAGAGGCTCAAAAAGAAGAGGCCAAAAAGAAAAAATTAAAGGCCGAACCCGCCAAACAGGGGGCCCGGCCTTTCTGAGATAAAATGGGCATATTCCGGTTGCCAAAATCACGCAGGCACTGCTCAGGCGGTTTTTTCCACCTTCACGGCGCACACCTTGAGTTCGGGTATTTTAGAAATCGCATCCAGTTTGGGGTTGGTCAGTTTGTTGATCGGTGTATCGGAGAAGTGGAAGGATGTAAATACAACACCTGGCGGTACGATATCCGTTACCTTTGCTGTAATTTCAAGAGCACCGCGCCTGGAGGCAACCCTCACTTTATCCCCGTCCTTGATGCCAAGGCGTTCCGCATCACTGCAGTTAATTTCCAGGTACT
>DAOURU010000101.1 GCA_030627585.1 Bacillota bacterium | reverse complement strand
TTCTTTATGAACTACTATTACCTGGCCGACCACCGTTTTCAAGCTTTCAGTCCCCTTCTCATCGGGTCAAGGTCTGCAAGGTTGCCCCGTAGCTCCCGCTGTCTTTAGTTATTGTCACTTTCAGTCCCCTCGTATAATGGTATCTCGTATAATGGCATCTGATTGAAGATCATTATTGAAGATCATTAAAGATCTTTTGCTTGGGAATCATCTCCGTCGGCACAATGTCTCCAAACCAACCGACATTGAGGCTATCAAATAACAAACGAATAAAAGGAAAGTCAGGATGATTGCCTTCAATCCAAGTATGATTGCTGTTTCCGCGGTCATTGAATTCCTCCTTACCTTAGGTGATTTCGGCTAACTCGTTCATATACGCATTGCGTATATCATCCAAATCTGAATGTACGAATTTCTGCAAATCAATTCCCATATTTGCCACCATTATATCCACAAACTCCAACCCTTGGGGAATTAACGACAGGCAGAAGCATCTCTTCGCCACATTCATGCTCTTTAGCACATTCATCGCATAGCCACCCTTCTCCTTCATAGATGCATTCGGTGCAAACCCATTTGGCATTCTTACCGCAGCCGCATGTTATAAGGGGTAGCTCATTTCTTGCAAGGATTCGAACTCCTTCTTCCCCTATTTTCCCTTCCCTTTCAGATACAACCCTAAGCCTGAGTTCTGTAGAAGAACCAAAGTCGTAGATGTGGTAGAATTCCATTCCAGGCTTGAGAACTCTGTTCAGTTGAAAATTCATGTCTTCTTCACTGTAGCTTTCTCTATTAATGGTGAATTTGCTAAGGTGCCCGCAGCATTCAAGCCAAATATCTCTGAGGAATTGATCTAAATCTCCTAGGATTGCATCGGCTGAAATTTCGATGTGGAGCCAGTACTCTGGATCATGCAACCCTTCAATCATGATGTGGAAAAGCTTTGTCTCGCCCGACTCTTTTATACACGCTTTAAGGTGTTTCGTCATTCCAGCCTTGCTGAATGTTTTGTTGCAGAGAAAACACTTCCCTTTCATTTTACCACCCACCAGCTTAGCCTCCCTTCACGAATATAAATCTCTGCCGTTTTCGAGCTTTCATGCCCCAATAACTCTTGATGAATATACCTCAAACCTACACCACTCTTCTAAAAGATGTGTAGTAAAACAATTTATATCGCTTATTATCCCAAGTTTGGCGACAGAAATTGCCAGCCAAGCAGCAGCAAGGGTTTCGAGATTTGAAAGCTAACTTTTCGCTACTACTTGGTAGAATGTTCCAGGAGATTATCTATATACTCATTTTTTGTAAGATGTTTAAGGTTTAACTTTTCCAGTATTTCCAGTTGAGTTGCGGTTACTTCGGTAATGCTTTCTGCGTAGCTTTCACTGTTTTTAAGGCCAATGCGATTTAACAGGCATCTTCCCAGTATTTCCAGGGTAGTTGCCGCACTACATGGATAATCTTGCTGCCGCAGTTTTTCTTCCAACGTGTTCAGCAGAAGATATGCCAATACACAAATGGTGACATGGGCCCTTACTCTCTTTTCACGACTAAGGTAGACTTACCCTAAACCAGAATAGGATAGAGGACAACTTCGTTGCAGTCTTGCGGAAAATCCTCCCGCGGGACTGCAGGGTGATAATCCTTGCCGACAGGGGTTTTGCCAGGGTGACCTTCCTACAGCATCTGGAGAGACTTGGTTTCGAGTTTGTGGTCAGAACCCAGAGAAAGGTGTGGGTGGAATCCGAAAGTTTCAGGGGAACGTTGGGTGCTCTCAAGATCCCCTGGGGCGCAAAGCTGGACCTTGGAGTCGTTCGGTACCACAAAGCGGTGCAGTACCCGGTTCGGATTGTCGCCTGCTTTAACGTAAAGCAAAAAGAACCATGGCTTCTTGCTACGAATGTGAAGGACGAGCCTTTCTCTAGAATCATCACTTGGTACGGCTCCCGCATGGAAGTAGACGAGTTCTTCAGGGACCTCAAAAATGAGCGTAACGGCTTTAAGCTCCGGGGCCTTGAGCTCTCTTCGTCGGGGCGCTACAACCGCCTCCTTCTCCCCATGGCCTACACCTACTTTCTCCTCACCCTCATCGGCCTCTGGGCCGAAAGAGAAGGACTCCATCGGAGGCTCATGGCAAACACCGAGAAGAAACAAACCCTTGCTCCCTTCAGGGTGGGTTTCTACATCTTCTGCTCCTGGAAACGAAGCTTGTGGAATAAACTACCCCTCCTGAGGCCCTTGGTTTTCAGGCAAGCAGCGGAACTCCTAGATGTGGCGGCCTAAAAGGTGGGGATACCTCAGGTATGATTACTTATTGTACTCAATAAGAATTAATGATAGAATTACATCGAAGCAACTAAGAGGAGGTTGGAAAGATGCAAAACCGATTTGTAAGCCCAACCGAGCGCGGACAGGTCACTATTCCAAAGGAAATCCGAAAAAAGCTACGGATTACGCCCACCACGAAACTGCGGGTCTACGTAGAAAACAATAAAGTAGTGCTGGAACCGGTGACCTCTCTAGACGTACTCCTGAAAGACCTGGTGACAGAAGCTAAAGATAAAGGATATACCCGTCGGGAAATCGAGCAGGAAATAGAGGCTGCGCGGGAACGGCTTTTTAGAGAACTTTACGGAGACCAAGCATGAGAGTAATGCTTGATACTAACGTTCTAATCTCTGGGATGGCGTGCTTCGGCATTTGGTCGATTTTTCCTGCAAATTTTTCCTCTAAATTCGTCTCTTTTCCAGGCTATTTTTCCCCCTCTATTTTTTCCAATTTACCGACTAAAGTATCGGCTACAGCAATATCACAATAACAATATCACGCACCATTTGGTATTTCGGTCTGACGATAGCAAGGGCCGCAGTAAATTCTTTGAAACTATTTACTTTTTCTGTATTTCCTGCATTTCTTCTGTTGACGGTTGTTCTTCAGCTTTTTCTAAAAATGGCAGCAGAGGCGCATTCAGAGCTTCTTCCGGCACTTCTACCTTTATTTCGTCGCTGAACTCGTATTTTTCCATCTCCATGGCCATCTCCATCGCCTCTATCGGCACAGGCGTTCCAGCAAATTCCTCGGCATAAGTAATGAGAAAAGCGGACTGCATACCGCGAGTCACATACTCATCCACATCCACATACTGAATACCCCAGTAAGACAGGGAATCCAGCATTTGTTCCGCTATCTGTGCAGCCTGATTTACAAACTGCTGCAACTGTTCACCGCTGCCGAACCGATTCATAGCAGCCTTTACGAACTTTTCAAAGTCGTCCACCCGCCCGTAAAAGGCGATTTCATATACTTCCTCACCGTCAATTTCTTTGGTGCCCAACATCTGATAATGAATGAATTCTTCCAGTTCCGGGGGTACAGCCTGCGTCTGTTCTGCGGCCTGTTTTATAATTTGCTCCATAACGCCGATGTTGGGCAGCATGTCTTCCGGGTAACGATACCAGGTGAGTTTGCCGGTGTCAGGATCAGGCATCTGCTGGTACATCTTGCCGTCCACGAAATACATCTCAGAAGTAAACTCCTGCTGTTCCTCCCCAGGGATATTCACGGAAACCGTGGTGGTCTGGTGAATCCTGTCCGGCCAAACCATTTCCTGAACGGCATACACCCTGCCTTCCACCTGCGGAATTTTCTCGGCACCCTCAACCCCGGGGCGGGCAATCATCTTCATGCTGCACTTCATACCGGTGCGCAACCCAAAATTCTCCATCAATTCCCGCTCTTTCTCTTTAACTTTATTCAGAATATCCTTCGCCCTGGCATCAGAGGTAAAGACTTTACTTAAAAACTCGGCTCCCTGAGCCTCGGTCAGCACACCGTGCGGATCGCCTTCCACCAGCCCCAGCCGGCTGATCCAGCTGTAGAGGTCGTAGCCCCAGTGCTCCTGCGGCAGTTTGCCAGCGACATCTTCAGGAGTGTTTATCCACTCAGGAACTCCGATACCATCTTTTAACCCCAGCGTTCTGCCCACCAGAACCGTAGCCTCCAGCCGGGTGACGCCCCTGTCAAGCTTGAGGTCTCCACCGGGATATCCCCGCAGAATCCCTTTTTCAACCAGCAATCTTGCCGCCGCTCCTTCGTCCTGGATCGCCTCCATATTGGCGGCCTGCACAAGCATGACAGCAAACTTACCGCGGGTTAATATACAGTGCGAGACTTCTTCCCCTTCAGACACGGCACCCCATGCTGTGCTCCCGGTTACCAGGACCAACAGCAACGCTAATAAAAAAACAGTCTTCCGCATGTATCTTCCTCCTTTCTTTTATTGTTAGGAGTTTCGTTAGGACTTTCCACTGTCTGGAGTCTTGCCTGCTTTTGCTACACCACCCCCTTTTTCTTTTCCAGGTGGCATTCCTTCCCCGCCTCGCGGGCTTCCCGCTGGAGCTTTACAAAAAGGTCGGCGTACTTGACGTTCGGAGGTACGGTCATCACCTGAGCGTAGCCCTCGAGAAGCAGCCGGGCGTTGAGCATCTTCGCCCGCACCTCGGTCTCGGAATCGTTATTCGGTGGAGCAAGCCATACATAGGCAAGCAACCTGCCGTACTTGTCTCGCTCCTGGGCATCTAACTCCAGCCAGACTTTCTTCCCGAGGAGCTGTTTAGTTGTATAAGCTGCCGCTTCCTTTCCGTAGGGCTCAACCTCGCGGGTGTTCTCCGGAGCATCCACGCCGATGAAGCGAACCTTTTCGGAGCGCCCCCCGGTGTTCACATAGGCCGTATCCCCGTCAACTACGCGCGTGACGGTCGCGGTTATCAAATTCGCTTCTTCCTGTGACTGACCGCACCCTCCAAGGCCTCCAAGGAATAAGGGGAGAATAAAGAAGGACAGCACAACCAGAGAAATCAAGGCAAAGCTCCGCAGTGCCGTCCGTATTTTCATTTATGGAATCCCCCTCAAAGAGCCTGCAACAGCAGGCAAATCTGTACTTTAGCTACTATTCTCCAAAATGAAACATTCTCCTGCAACTCCTGCAACTCCTGCAGCTATTGTGGTTTTTCTCGGGGTATCTTGCTTATGGTATAATGGTTTTGAGGTGATTCAAATGGAAAATAATTTTGAGAAAGCAACCGGTATTCTGCAAAAGCTTTCTGTGGAAAACCTGAAAACGGCAGTTTCCTTGTTGGAGCTTCTTGCCCTGAAGGAAGAACTGGAGGCCGTGGAAGAAATAAGGAACGATGGTGAAATAAACAGGCAGATTAAAGAGGCCCGGCAGGCACGTCTGCAAGGGAAAG
>DAOURU010000260.1 GCA_030627585.1 Bacillota bacterium | reverse complement strand
CTGGGACATCTTTATCCCCCGCGCCAGGATGAAAGGGGCGCGCCAGGGGGATAAAGTAGTAGTACAAATCACCCGCTGGCCCGGGGCGCGGCGCAGTCCCGAAGGAAAGATAGTGGAGCGTTTCGGTGCTGCAGGCGAGCCGGGGGTTGACATTTTGGCAATTGTCAAGAAATATGGCCTCCCGGAAGATTTTCCGGCCCGCGTCCTGCGCGAAGTGGAAGCAATCCCCCTTCAGCTTTCGCAGGAGGATTGGCAGGGGCGCTGGGACCTGCGGGAACTCCCAATGGTGACTATTGACGGAGAAGACGCCAAAGACCTCGATGACGCTATTTCCCTGGAAGTGCTCTCTAACGGGAACTACCGGCTTGGAGTTCACATTGCCGATGTTGCTTATTATGTTAAGGAAGACAGCGAGCTCGATAAAGAGGCGTTCCGGCGCGGCACCAGTATCTACCTGGTGGACCGGGTGATTCCCATGCTGCCACCGCGGCTTTCGAATGGGATCTGCAGCCTGAATGCCGGGGAAGACCGGCTTGCTCTGACTGTTTTTATGGAGATTAACCAGGAAGGCCATGTGATCCGTTATGAAATCGGGCCTTCCGTCATCCGGGTTGCCGAAAGAATGACCTATACAAACGTGCGCCGCATTTTGGAAGAAGAAGACCCTGAACTTTACCAGCGCGATGCTCCTTTTATCGAAACTTTTCACCAAATGCGGGACTTGTGCCTGATTTTGCGGAACCGGCGGCGGCGGCGCGGCGCCCTGGATTTTGATTTTCCCGAAAGCAAAGTGAGGCTTGATGAAAAGGGGCGCCCATTAGATGTCTGGCTCCTGGAGCAGTCCATTGCCAATCAGATTATCGAGGAGTTCATGCTGATTGCCAATGAAACTGTTGCACAGCATTTACACGAACTCAAGGCCCCGCTCCTTTACCGCGTTCATGAGGAGCCCAACCCTGAGAAGCTTGCTCAATTAAACGAGTTTTTGCACGGTTTTGGCTTCCACATTCCTCACCATAACGGAGTTCATCCCCGCTTTTTTCAAGATATTTTAAATCAGGTCAAGGACCGGCCCGAGCAGTTGGTCGTGCACACGGTGATGCTCCGCTCCATGCAGCATGCCCGCTACGCACCCCAGCCCCTGGGGCATTTCGGCCTGGCCGTGCAGCTTTACACTCATTTTACCTCACCAATCCGGCGCTACCCGGATCTGATCGTACACCGGGTTTTGTGGGAGCTTCTTAGCTGCGGGAAGATAGCGGCTAAACGCAAAGAGAGGCTTGCGCGTTTGATGCCGCTTTATGCTGAGCAAAGCTCGGTGCGCGAACTGGTAGCCGAAGAGGCGGAGCGGGAAACAGTTGATCTCAAGAAGGTGGAATATATCCGCCAGTTTTTAGGAGAAATTTTTGAGGGGATCGTGGTAAGTGTGACGAATTTCGGGATGTTCGTAGCCCTTCCCAACGGGATCGAAGGGCTCGTTCACGTTTCCACGATGGCCGATGATTACTATCATTTCGATGAAAAAAACTATACCCTCACAGGAGAACATACGAAAAAGGTTTACCGGATTGGGGATCAGTTGCGGGTGCGGCTTGCGCGAGCGAGCTTTGAAGACCGCCAGATCGATTTCGAGCTGGTTTCCACTGCGGAAGTAAAATCAGACTCGATTAAGTGTTGAATATTTTTGAAAATCTTTTGTGGTATAATTATCCCCGGAAAATCCTTGGCTGCCCTTGCGGGGGCACCGGCAGTTGGAGCCGGGGGGTGGTGAGATTGAGCAAAGCAAAAGGAGAGCCAGTGAAGATTGTGGCTGAAAACAGGAAGGCGCGGCATGATTACTTTATAAATGAAACGTATGAAGCCGGGATCGCTCTCGTGGGGACGGAGGTGAAGTCCCTGCGGGCCGGAAAGGTAAGTTTACGGGACAGCTACGCCGAGGTGGTCGGCGGCGAGGTTTTCCTGCACAACATGCACATCAGCCCTTATGAAAAAGCGAACCGCTACAACCACGATCCCAAACGTCCCCGCAAACTCCTTCTGCACAAACAGGAAATTAAACGCCTGCTTGGTCAAACGACGCAGAAGGGCTTCACGTTGATTCCTCTGCGCCTCTATTTTAAAAGAGGGAAGGCGAAAGTGGAGCTTGCGCTGGCGCGGGGGAAAAAGCTGTACGACAAGCGGGAAGAGATTGCAAGACGGGATGCCGAGCGGGAAATGGCGCGGGTGTGGCGCGGGCGCGACCGCTAGCCAGACCGAGGAGGTTAACGGTTTCGTAAGCGCTTGCGAAACAAGGGGATTGTGGTATAATAGAATAAGGTTAATCCTTTTTTAGGAGTCG
>DAOURU010000065.1 GCA_030627585.1 Bacillota bacterium | reverse complement strand
GGAAAGCCTTATGCCACAGTACTGGTTGGTGCGGCAACTGCAGAGGTGCTTGGTGAAAGAGAGAGGATCGCCAGGGATGCTGCCAGCGCGGTGCAGGCTGCCTTGAAAGGCGGGGTTGTGCCGGGAGGCGGCGCCGCGGAGCTGGCCGTGGCGCGGGACCTCGAAGGGGTCAAGGCGGAACTGCCGGGAATGGCCGCTTATGGAGTTGAATGTGTAATTGAAGCCCTGAAACGCCCTTTTATCCAGATTGTCACGAATGCAGGTTTTAATGCCCTGGAAAAGCTCGGCGACGTGGTTGCGGCCCAGCTGGAGCAGAAAACCGATTGTTTGGGGATCGACTGCGACACCGGCTTTGTTTGCAACCTTTGGGAAGCGGGGATCATTGATCCCGCCCCGGTAAAACTTCACGCCTTAAGAGCCGCCGGGGAACTCGCCGAGGCGATCTTGCGGATTAATACGATTATCCGGAAAAAAGAGAGGGGCAAGACCCCGGATTCAGCTCAGAGGGGGGAAGAATTTTGACCCAGGAAAAAGAAAAGGCACAGGATCAAAGAGGAGATTTGGAGGATAAAGTTTGGGAATCACCCCGGCCTGAAGAAGGGGGCCGCGCAGAGCCTTGCGACTCTGTCGAAAGCCCCGAAAAAAATGGAGAGGAAGCAGGAACCGAAAAAGAAGCGACAGTCGACCTCTCCCGCAAGCTTGAGGAAAAAGAGCAGGAACTGGAAGAAATGTGGCAGCGCTACCTGCGCCTCGCGGCGGACTTTGAAAATTTCCGCCGCCGGTCGCATCAGGAAAGGGAAGCAACCCGGCAGGCGGCTACCGGGGATATACTCCGGGAGTTGCTCCCGGTGCTTGATAATTTCGAGCGCGCCCTTGCTTCGTTGCGCACTCTTTTCCCGGACAATGTTGTAACTGGGATCGAGATGATTTACCGTCAATTCAGGACGGTTTTAACCCAGGCAGGGCTGCAGCCTGTCGAGGCGGTAGGGCAGCCCTTCGATCCGGTTTACCATGAGGCCTTTGAACGGGTCGAAACAGATGAGTGGCCTGACGGCACCGTGACGAGCGAAGTTCAGAAAGGCTACCTCCTGCATGGGAAAGTGCTGCGTCCGGCGCTGGTGAAAGTTGCTAAAAATTGCACTACTCCAGCAAGTCAACTCAATCCAGAAAGTCAACTTCATGATCATGTTTTTGAAGAGGAGGATGGTAGAGATGGGTAAAGTTATCGGGATCGACTTGGGAACAACCAACTCTTGTGTGGCAATTATGGAAGGAGGGCAAGCAACTGTAATTCCCAATACGGAAGGAAACCGGATTACTCCTTCAGTGGTTGCTTTCGCGAAAAGCGGAGAGCGCCTTGTCGGTGAACTTGCAAAAAGACAGGCGATCACCAATCCCGAACGAACTATTCGCTCCATTAAGAGAAAAATGGGAAGCGACCACCGTGTAAAAATAGATGAAAAAACATATACGCCCCAGGAAATTTCGGCCATGATTCTTCAGAAACTAAAAGCCGACGCCGAGGCGTATTTGGGGGAATCTGTCTCCCAGGCGGTCATCACCGTACCTGCCTATTTCACCGACAGCCAGCGGCAGGCAACCAAGGACGCGGGCCGCATTGCCGGACTGGAAGTGCTCCGGATTATCAACGAACCGACAGCTGCCGCCCTGGCCTACGGGTTGGATAAGGGTGAGGACCACACCATTCTTGTTTTCGACCTGGGGGGCGGCACCTTCGACGTATCCATCCTCGAATTGGGGGATGGCGTCTTCGAGGTCAAGGCCACCAGCGGCAACAACTACCTGGGCGGCGACGATTTCGACGAACGCATTATCAACCACCTTGTGAGCGAATTCAAGAAAAGCACAGGGATAGATCTCTCCAAAGACAGGATGGCGCTCCAGCGCCTGAAAGAAGCCGCGGAAAAAGCCAAACACGAGCTTTCGAGCGTCACCCAGACAACCATCAGCTTGCCTTTTATCACCGCAACACAGGAAGGGCCCCAGCACCTGGAAATGACTTTGACCAGGGCGAAGTTTGAGGAGCTGATCGGCGATCTTGTTGAAAGGACGGTGGGTCCCACGAAGCAGGCGCTTTCTGACGCCGGTCTGGAGCCGAAGGATATCGACAAGGTGCTCCTGGTCGGCGGCTCGACGCGCGTTCCCCTGGTGCAGGAGACGATCCGGAGGGTCCTTGGCAAGGAGCCTCATAAAGGAATCAACCCGGATGAGGTTGTTGCCTTAGGTGCGGCGATTCAGGCAGGGGTGCTGGCCGGAGAGGTTAAAGACATTGTGCTGCTCGACGTTACCCCGCTTTCACTGGGAATTGAAACCCTGGGCGGAGTGTTTACGAAGATTATTGAGCGGAATACAACAATTCCCACGGCGAAGAGCCAGGTTTTTACGACGGCAGCAGATTTCCAAACGAGCGTGGATGTTCATGTGCTCCAGGGCGAGCGGGCGATGGCTGCAGACAACAAGACCCTGGGCCGCTTTCAGTTGGTCGGAATACCCCCGGCGCCGCGGGGAGTGCCTCAGATCGAAGTAAAATTCGATATTGACGTGAACGGGATTGTGCATGTTTCGGCAAAAGACCTGGGGACCGGGAAAGAGCAGAAAATCACAATCACGGCCTCTACCAATTTAGGCGAGGACGATATTGAACGGATGGTGAAGGAAGCAGAGAAACACGCCGAAGAAGACAAACAGCGGCGCGCTGCAGTCGACGCCCGGAACCAGGCGGACAGTGTCATTTACCAGGCCGAGAAGACCTTGAAGGATCTCGGTGATAAGGTGAGCGCCGCCGAAACGCAGCAGGTGAATCAAGCCAAAGAGGAACTGCAAAGGGCGCTGGAAGGCCAGAACATTGAAGAAATTAAGCAGCAGACAGAGAGCCTGACCAAGGTGCTCTACGAGATTACATCAAGGGTTTACCAGCAAACGGGTGGCCAACAGGCGGCGGCAGGAGCCGGGGGAGCAGGAAATACCGGCGGTTCCGGTGAGACAGTCGATGCTGACTACAAGGTTGTCGATGATGACCAGAAATAAAAGCCTGTCTGCCGACAGGCAGGCCGGGTAGCAAGTAAGCGGCCTTACGGAAGGTGGAGCAAATGGCCAAAAAGGATTACTACGAGGTATTAGGCGTAAGCCGCGATGCCCCGGAAGCGGAGATAAAAAAAGCTTACCGGCGTCTTGCCCGCAAGTACCATCCCGATACGAATCCGGAGCGCAAAGAAGAGGCTGCGGAAAAATTTAAAGAAATTCATGAAGCCTACGAGGTCCTGAGCGATCCGGAAAAGAGGGCGCGTTACGACCAGTTTGGCCACGCCGGTGCCGAATTCACCGGTTTTGGGGGCGGGCCGGGAGCTGACTTCGGCTTCGGAGGCTTTGGGGATATTTTCGATATTTTATTCAATAATCTGGGGGGTCCCTTTGGCCAAAGACCCCGCGGCCCCCAAAAAGGCGCTGACCTCCAGATGGAGGTGAGCTTGAGCTTTGAAGAAGCCGCCTTTGGAGTCGAGCGGGAGGTGGAAATCAGCCGCTGGGAGGACTGCGAGCAGTGTCGGGGCACGGGCGCCGCCCCGGGCACAAAGCCTGTCACCTGCTCGACCTGCGGGGGAGCCGGCCGGATCCGGACCACTCAATCAATTGCTTTTGGAAGCTTTCAGACCGTCCGGACCTGCGACCGGTGCCGCGGTGAAGGGCGGGTGGTCGAGAAACCCTGCACCGCCTGCCAGGGCCGGGGGAAGGCCCGGCGGCGGCGGAAAGTAAAAATTAAAGTACCGCCCGGGGTTGATACCGGTTCCGTCCTTCGCCTTGCCGGGGAAGGGGACCTGGGAACGCGAGGCGGCCCCCCGGGCGATTTGTTTGTGGCGATTCACGTTCGCCCCCATAAAATTTTCCGCCGGGAAGGGGCCGATGTTGTTTGCGAAATCCCCATTTCCTTTGTGCAGGCAGCACTGGGGGACGAAATTGAGATTCCCACTTTGGAAGGAAAGACTAATTTCAAAATCCCCGAGGGGACGCAACCGGGGGCGGTTTTTCACCTGCGGGGGAAAGGAATTCCCCGCCTCCGGGGTTACGGCCGGGGGGACCAGGTTATCAAGGTTGATGTCCTGATTCCTACCAGGCTTACGGATAAGCAGAAGGAACTCTTGCGGCAGTTTGAAAAATCAACCCGGGGGGACCAGTACCAGGCGCGAGGGAAAGGCTTTTTTGAAAAAATGAAGGATGCCTTTATGGGCTGAGGGAAGGAGCTTGGGGTGCACCGTTTTTTTCTCCCCTTCCTTCCCCCGGGACGAGAAGAATTTCCCCTTCCTCCTGGACAAACAAAAAAAATCCGCCGGGTACTTAAACTGGGCGCGGGGGATGAAATTGTTTTGTGGGACGAAGAGGGCACGGAGTACCGCGCCCGGATTACGAAGGCGGCGGGCCGCCGGGTCTATGTAAAAATCCTCGACAGGAGGGAACCCGCCGTCGAGCCGCCTTTGCGCGTTGCCCTCATTCAGGGAGTACCAAAAGGGGATAAAATTGAATTAATCATTCAGAAAGCAGCGGAATTGGGGGTCTGGAGCATCTGCCCGGTCATTACCGAACGGACGGTGGCGCGGGTTCCACCGGAACGAAGAAGATCCCGCCTCCGGCGCTGGCAGGCAATTGCCAGAGAAGCAGCCCGCCAGTGCGGGCGCGTTCACACTCCCTTGATTGCGGAAATTGCTGCTTTGGATGAATTATGGGAAGGACTGAAAGGCGAAGTCTACAAACTGATCTTCCGGGAGGGAGAGGGTCGAGGCTTAAAGGCGTATCTCCGAGAGAACGCACCGCCGTCCTCTCACGCTCCTGTTTATTTATTTGTAGGGCCTGAGGGGGGCTTCAGCAGCCGGGAAGTAGCCGCAGGCATCACTGCCGGCGCAGTTCCTGTAAGTCTGGGCCCCCGGATTTTACGGACCGAAACCGCGGGCCTGGTTGCTTTGAGCTTGCTTCTTTACGAATGGGGTGACCTGGGTGGGTGAAGAAAGAGAAGCCCGAGGCCGCAAGAAAAAAGCCGCTTTTTTTACCCTCGGCTGCAAGGTGAACCAGCAGGAAACCGCTGCCCTGCAGGAGCTTTTCCGGCAGCACGGCTACGATATCGCCGACTTTGAGAGTCTGGCCGATGTTTACATAATCAATACGTGCACGGTAACCCACCTTGCAGACAGGAAATCGCGCCAGATGATCCGGCGCGCCGCGGCTCGAAATGCCCGCGCTGTCGTGGCGGTTATCGGGTGCTACGCCCAGATTGCGCCGGAAGAAGTAAGCTCTTTGCCCGGTGTGGATGTTGTTGTGGGAACGCAGAATAGGGGGCGGCTTGTGGAACTTGTGGAAGAGGCCGCCCGGCGGAAGGAGGGGGGAGCGCAGGCCCCTCAGATTGTTGCCGTCCGCCCCCTCGAGGAGCCCGGTTTTGAGGAATTGCCCCTTCCCTATACCCGCGTCCGCACCCGCGCCTTTTTGAAGATCGAGGACGGGTGCGACCAGTACTGCGCTTACTGCATCGTTCCCCGGGCGCGGGGCGGCATCCGGAGCCTCAAGCCGGAGCTTGTCCGGGAAAGGCTGGAACGCCTGCTGAGCGCGGGTTACCGGGAGGTTGTGCTGACCGGCATCCATACCTCTGCCTACGGGAGGGACCTCCCCGGTGCGGTCACCCTGGCCGGATTGTTGAAAGAACTGGTTCTGCTCCCGGGAGAGTTTCGCCTCCGCTTGAGCTCGGTAGAGCCGGGTGAGGTGACAGAAGAACTGCTGGAGGTCATGGCCGGCTCTCCGCGCATTTGCCGCCACCTCCACATTCCCCTCCAGTCAGGGGATGATGAAGTCCTGCGCTTGATGCGGCGCCCTTACACGACCGCTGGATACAGGGATTTGTTTTACCGCACGCGGCTCAAAATCCCGGGGGTGGCCGTCACGACAGATGTCATGGCAGGCTTTCCGGGCGAAACCGGCCGCCGTTTTGAAAGCTCGTATCAATTTATTGCCTCCCTTCCCTTCAGGGATCTCCATGTCTTCAAATATTCCCTCCGGCCCGGAACTGCGGCGGCGGGGATGCCCGGGCAGGTTTCGCCCGGTGTCAAAGACTTCCGGAGCAAAGAGCTCCGGAAGCTTGCAGGCAAACTGGCTGCGGCGTATGCGGAAGATTTTCTTGGCAAGGTGCTCGTCGTCCTGGCGGAGCGCCCGGCGCGTGAAAAGCCGGGGTGCTGGGAAGGGCTTTCGGATAATTACCTGCGGGTGGTCTTTCCGGCGCCCCCGGCAGAGCAGAGTATCCGGGTCGTCCCTGTCCGCATTTTCAGCCGGGACGGCGCTACCTTATTTGGGGAGCCTGCTCCCGATTAAAAAGGTGCGAAAGGAGGGGAAAGTGTGGCGGATTGTATTTTCTGCAAGATTGCAGCAAAGGAAATCGGTGCGCAGGTTGTTTATGAAGATGGTGATTTTCTGGCCTTCCGGGATATTAACCCGGTGGCGCCGACCCACGTCCTGCTGATTCCCAAAAGGCACATCGGCTCCCTTTTAGATTTAAACGCTGATGATGCCGCTCTGGCAGGGCGGATGTTGGCTCTGG
>DAOURU010000088.1 GCA_030627585.1 Bacillota bacterium | reverse complement strand
CCGCCGCTTCCTGGCGTGCGTCAATTACCTGAGAATGACCACCTGTGACAGGTATTTCTGGTTCCAAAGGAAGTGAGGTTTTTACAGCTTCCTTCGGTTCGGAAGAAGGCTTCTCTCTAATTTCGCCCAGCAGGCCCAGGCTCATCTCTTTTGCGAATGGAAGCGGAATTATTTGCATCATTTCACTTTTGACAAGCGCCTCGATGGACATTTGAAAAACTATTTGAACCAGGAACTCGCTTCCGGATTCGATCGTGGGGTCAAGCTGTTCCTCGGCAAAATTAATCAACTTTATGGAGGGAGGAGAGATAGTAACCTTTTTATGAAAAATGGTTGACATGGATGTCGCAGCAGAACCCATCATCTGATTCATAGCTTCGCTGATTGCGCTTAAATGGAGATCGTTCAATTCGTCCGGCGGATTACTGCCATCTCCCCCCATCATCAGGTCTGCAATGATTGCGGCATCCTGTTTTTTAATAATTAAAAGATTTTCTCCGGTGAGTCCTGCGGTATACCAAACATAAACAACAACAAAGGGCAAAGGGTATTCCATTTGAAGTTTGCTTCTGGTTGTAATTGCCACCCGGGGGGTTGTAATTTCCACCCTTTTGCCAGTAAGGCTGGAAAGAGTCGTAGCTGCCGTCCCCATCGAAATGTTAGCAACTTCTCCTACCGCATCTTTTTCAAGGTCCGACAGAGTTTCTTCCTGTTTTTCGCCCCCTGTTTTTCCCTGAAGCAGCATATCAATCTCTTCTTGAGATAAAATCTTTTCACTCAGAAATGATCTCCTCCTTTCCCTTGAAACCCGTAATTTGTACGGCAAGCCTCTTATTTTGAATCCCGGGTTTTGCGTAGAATTTCTGGTTGTCCCCAATCATTACAGTCAAGTCGGCATCAACTCTATGATCGAGAGGAACAACATCCCCAACTTGAAGGTCGAGGAGTTCCCGGATCGTAATCGAAGTGGTACCTAAAACAACTCGAAGAGAAATTTGTGCGGCTTCAATTTTTTGCTGCAGGTGGAGGCGGTATTCCTCTTTGTGTTCTTTAGAGGATCGCGAAAACCAGTAATGAATGCTCAATTTTTCGATAATCGGTTCGAGTACAAGATAAGGAATGCAAAAGTTAATGATTCCCTCCAACTCTCCCATCTTTGTTTCGAGAGAAATCAAGATCACCATTTCCATCGGGGAGACGATTTGTGCAAACTGGGGATTGGATTCTATAAATTCCACACAGGGGGTAAATTCTATAATATTTTCCCATGCTTCTTTAGAAAGATTTAGCATGCGCCGGCTCATCCGTTCAACAATGGTTCGTTCAATTTCTGTGAGAGAACGTGTTTTCGCGGGGGTCCGGCCCGGGCCCCCAAAGAGGCGATCAATCATGCCAAATACAATAGAGGGCTGAATTTCCATAATCCCGTTTCCCTCAAGGGGAGACATATTGAAAATAACGATGATCGAGGGATCAGGCAGAGAATGGGTGAATTCTTCATATGTTAACTGTTCGACGGAAAGAACTGAAATTTGTACTGGACTTCGAAGCTGGCCTGAAAGGAAGGTTGCCAGTGCCCTTGCATAATTCTCATAAATGACTTGAAATGTATTAATTTGTTCCTTAGAAAACTTGTTGGGCCTGCGGAAATCATATACCTTTACCTTTTTCGCCTGTTCCTCTTCCTTGATCTCATCTGCTGTTATTTCTCCTGTCTTGAGAGCGTCCAACAGGGCGTCGATTTCCGCCTGGGATAAAATTTCCACCAACACAATCAACCCCTGAAAATTTACTGCATTACTAAATCTGAAAAATAAATGTTCATGATTTCACCTGTATTGAGGTGCCGGTTGAGGTCTTTGAGGATTTCATTTTTTAAATTAGGCCGTTTCTCTGCGCTAAGGTCGTCGCTGGTTTTGCTGTTGAGAAACAAAAAAATGCGATCTCGCAAGACAGGAAGTTTTCGTTTGATCTCTTTGGCTAAAGATTCCTGGCTCAATTCAAAAACTATTTTGACTTTGACAAATCTTTTTTCTCCTCCCGGGGCAAGGTTAGTGGTAAATTCTCCTGCCTCGAAAAGCGGGCCAATCTGAGAGAGATCATTTTTCGCCTGATCTGTGTAGTTGGTTCGCGCAGGATTCCCCGGGTTTTGTCTCGTAACTATGAAAGATACGATCAAAGCAACTAAACCGCAAACAACAATTGCTCCGATTCCCAGGATGAGCAACTTTTGACCCGGGAAGATGCCTCGTTTAGCTTTGTTCTGTTCTGTTTGTTCACCTGTTGCCTCTTGCGCCATTTAATTAACCTCCCGGCATAGTTTTGCTGTAAATTTATTTCAGGGTCAACACCGGCCCCCGCTACTCCTCTAATTGCGGTTCGCCGGAACTGGTTCCTTTTCTCCCAACTCTTGCTTTAAGATTAAAATATCCACCCGTCTGTTTTGCCTTCTATTCACTTCACTGGTATTAGGAACAACCGGCCGGTATTCCCCGTAGCCAACAGCGGAGAGACGTTCCCCCGGGACGCCCAGAGAAGCAAAATACCGAATTACTGTTGTCGCTCTTGCTGTAGAAAGCTCCCAGTTTGAAGGATATAAAGACGTCTTTAGAGGGAGATCGCAGGTATGACCTTCAATCCGCACCTGGTTTGGAATCTGTTTAAGAAAGGTTGCGACGACATTTAAAGTTCTCTTTGCATCCGGTTTTAAACTGGCTTTTCCGGGGTCAAAAAGAACAGTTTCTTGAAAACGCAAAATCAACCCCCTTTTATCTAAAACCAGTGTCACTTTGCCCCGGAAGTTTTGATCTTGTAAGAATTTGTCGGCTTTCTCTTTTACCCCGCGAAGCTGGGCGTCGGCCAGCAGTTCTTCTTCCAGGCCTTGCCCTCTTTCCACGATACCGGATTCCCTTTCAAAAAAGCCGAGGGAACCCCGGATCGAAAGCAGGGCCGCCTGGAAACGTTCTGCGTCAATCACGGAAAATGCATAAAGTGCTACAAAGAAAGCGAGGAGAAGAGTCACCATATCTCCGTATGTCACCATCCAGGACGGAGAACCAGTTTTAGGGGATGACTCTCTCCTGCGATTTGCTCTCATTTTAAAGTCCTCCTGCAGAGCGTGCTTCGCGTCTGGAGTGAATGTTATCCCGCAGGCGCGGGGCCAGGAAAACCTTCATTTTTTCTTCCACAATCCGGGGGTTTTCGCCGGCCTGAATGGAAAGGATTCCTTCGATCATTACCTCCCGCAATAACACCTCTTCACTGGTTCGCACCCTTAATTTCCCGGCAATCGGATTGAAAATCAAGTTTGCAAATAAAGTTCCGTAAAAGGTCGTAATTAAAGCGGTTGCCATTCCCGGGCCAATTTGTTCGGGTTGATCAATAGCTCCCAACATTTGAATTAAGCCAATAAGGGTCCCCATCATTCCAAAGGCCGGAGCCAGAAGGCCCATCGTTTCAAAAATGGCCTGGCCCGATTTATGGCGGTCTTCCAGAAAGGTAAGGTCTGTTTCCAAAATGCTTCGTACGAGCTCTGGGTCTGTCCCATCCACCACGAGCTGGATACCCTTCTGAAGAAATTTATCGTCTATCGTTTCCGCCTCGGCCTCAAGAGCGAGCAGCCCCTCCCGTCTTGCTTTTTCCGCAAAACTTACTAAAATCTGAATGATTTCAGTGGGTTCCTTCATTTTGGTAAAAAAGGCATTTTTAAGAACCCTAACGACTCCAACCACTTTTTGTAAAGGGTAGTTGATCAAAGTGCCTGCTAATGTTCCCCCAAGCACGATCATGACTGAAGGAGGGTTCCAAAACGTTCCAACAGACCCCCCCATTTCAATTGCCCAAATGAGAAGGAATAAACCCGAGAAGAGGCCAAGCGCGGTTGCAAAATCCATCCCTTACACCTCGTCTTGAACATTTGCCTTCAATTGTTGCTCAATTCTTCTCTGACCCAGCCCTTCTTCCAAAGATGCCCGGATTAGGGACCCGCGAAATTGTGTAATTAGTTTAATGATTTCAGGTACATCTTCCTTAACGATAATTTTTCTACCTGTTGTGAGCGTCAAAACGGTGTCAGGTGTCTTTTCGATGAACTCAATTAAGTCGGAGTTAACGTAGAATTCCTCCCCATTTAAACGCGTTACTTTAATCACTCTTCTTCTCACTCCTGCCCCCGGCCCTACCCGGGGGAGCGGGTTACGCCGGCGCGGGCGCATTTGCTCCCTTCGGGTACTGACGGGGCAAAGTAGGCGTATCAGAAGAGAACGCCATTTCATTTAAGTCACCTATCGCTTCAGATTAACAAGTTCCTGAAGCATTTCATCCGAAGCCGTGATCACCCGGGAATTGGCCTGGAACCCCCGCTGGGTGACGATCAGGTCCGTGAACTCCGAGGAGAGGTCCACGTTCGACATCTCCAGCGACCCCGGCTTAATGATCCCATATCCGCTTGTCCCTGCCGGTTTAGTGCCAATTGGTTCTGCATTGCTCGATTTAGTAAAAAGGGAGTTTCCTGCTTTTTCAAGTCCGGCCGGATTGGCGAAGCGCTCAAGGGCTACCTGGGCAAGGGGCCGACTGGTTCCGTTTGAGAAAACTCCGACGATCATTCCAGTCTGGTCAATGGTCAGGCTCTCAAGATCACCAGAAGGATACCCGTCCTGAGACTGTACGTTTACTGTAAAGTCAGATGCAAACTGGGTTACGTTGGAAAAGTCAACTGTAATCTTTACCGGTTTTAGATAATCACTACCATCAGGATCAAAGGTAATTGTTCCCGCACTTACACTGGAAATTTTTCCATCGGAACCGAAATTTAATGTTCCACTTCCTTCTGCCCCTGAGACTGGATTACCTTTTTCATCGGTCAGGGACTTGAGATTCCATTCCCACTCAGCGTTTCCTCTGTTAATAAATTTTATTGCTGCGGTATACTTGTTGCCCACGGAGTCGTAGACAGTACGTGATACAGTTGTTGCCATTAAATCCGGTTCCTCAAATCCACTTTTAGTAACGGAAAAGCAGTCTGAGACACTATCCTGGTTACTCTGAATTGTTATCGTAACCGGGTTATAATCAGGAGGCGGGCTCGGATTTAAAACCTCCACAACTGGGTCGCCATCAGTGCTGCTGGCGCTGTATTGCTTAGTAATTGGATCATAAGTAATTGTACCAGTCCCTCCGCTACTAAGATAACATCCACTGATAACACTTAGAGACCAGGTCCACGTATTTAATGTTTCTGTGGGAGTGAAAGTAATTTGTAAGTCTGCATTGTTACCGGAACCATCATCAATCGTAAAATTATCTGTACTTGTACCATCCGAAAATTTAAGAAAATTAAGACCAAGGGCATCGAGGTTGCCACCCAGGATCATTTTGCTTGTCGCCTTGGCCAGGGCCGTTTCATTCGGGTTAATTTGAATGAGCTTCAGATCTGAATAATCCGGGTCAATATTTCCATCATTATCTGCTATCCAGCCCAGGACGTGCATCCCGTTCAGGTTGCTGACGAGGTTGCCATCATTGTCGAAGTCAAACGATCCGACCCTGGTATAAAACGGCAGTGCACCTTCTTTT
>DAOURU010000016.1 GCA_030627585.1 Bacillota bacterium | reverse complement strand
TTTCAGAAAATATTCAAGAAATGGTGCTGGACTGGTTGATGGTGGGTCTAGATCCTCAAAAAAGCACTATCTTCATCCAGTCGCATGTCAAGGAACACGCGGAATTGCACCTTCTCTTTTCTTTGATTACTCCTGTTGCCTGGCTTGAACGTTGCCCTACTTATAAAGATCAAATTCAGCAGTTTCGGGAGCAGGGGAAAGATATCACAACATATGGATTTTTGGGGTATCCCCTTCTCCAGGCCGCAGATATTTTAATCTATAAAGCGGATCTTGTTCCTGTGGGAGAGGATCAGCTTCCCCACCTGGAATTGTGTCGGGAAGTAGCGCGCCGCTTTAATTGTCTTTATGAAAGGGATTTGTTTCCTGAACCGCAGGCTTACCTTGCCGAATTTGCGCTTGTTCCCGGCATTGACGGGCGAAAAATGAGCAAAAGTTACGGAAATGAAATTCCCCTGGCGACTACACCGGAGGAAGTAGAAAAAAAGGTGCGAAAGATGATTACGGATCCGGCACGGATTCATGCCAGAGATCCCGGACATCCGGAGGTTTGTACAATCTACGCCTTTTACCGTCTTTTTCATCATGAAGAGGAAAAAGTGAAAGAACTGGATCGGATTTGCCGTCGGGGAGAAATCGGGTGTGTTCCTTGCAAAAGGGAGTTGGCTAAAATAATGGTGAAATTCCTTTCCCCTTATTGGGAGCGGCGCCGGGAGCTGGAAAAGAATTTAGACTATGTGCAGGATGTGCTAAGGCAAGGAGGAGAGCGGGCTCGCTTGCAGGCACGCCAAACCATGGAAGAAATACGGGCGGCGATGGGACTTGGGCTACCGCGTGAAACTAGAGGCTTTTGAGGGGCCGCTTGACCTTCTTCTTAAACTCATCGCAAAGCAAGAATTGGCGATAACTTCTATTTCCGTACGCGAGATCATCGAGCAGTTTTTTGATTATTTCGCAAAAATAGAATTTACAGATGTCGAAGAGGGAAGCCGTTTTTTGGTGCTGGCTGCTACCTTGCTGGCAATTAAGGCTCAACTCCTTTTGCCCCAACCAGAACAGGAGGCACAAATCGAGACCTCTTTTCTGTCCCAGGAAGAAACTTCAGAAATTGCGCCAGGGTACGACCTTTATGATTATCAGCAGTTTCGAGAGGCGGCAGCAACCCTCGAAACGTATGCCCAAAACTGGCATTTAAGGCATAAACGACCCCCGCTTTTTTTGAACCAGAATCCTTCACGCCGTTCCCAATCAGACCGGGAGGATATTCTGCGCCTTCTCCAGGCTTTAAAAGATGTCCTCGCCCGGGAAACCCCGCCCCCCGAGACCTTTGAAGTGAAACCTATTCCAGATCTCGGGGAAAAGATGGAGTTTATTTTGGATCAACTTCAACGCAAGCCCTCGGGCCTTCTTTTTTTAGAATTCCTCCCTTCATCTTGTTCCAGAGAAGAAATTATCGTTACTTTTCTCGCCCTGTTAGAGTTGGTTTATCAAGGGCGGGTTAAGGTTAGCCAGGTTCAAGCCCAGGAGATTGTTCTTGCCTTGGCCGACTCTGAAAAAACTCCGGGGGGGAAAGAGGATGCCGGTTATTTTTCCTGAGGAGGCAATGGCCGTCTTAGATTCTCTGCTTTTTGTTTCCCCTGAACCGCTTTCAGTAAAAAAGCTCAGCCGTATCACAGGTTTTGCTCCTGAAGATGTAAAGCACCTTTTGAACCAATTGGCAGAGCTTTATAACCAGCCGGGGCATGGGGTGCAACTGGTCGAGGTAGCACACGGCTATCAATTGGTTACCCATCCTCAATATCATTCTTATATTGAAAAGCTTCATCAGGAAAAGGAAAAAATATCTCCTCTTTCGCGTGCCGCTCTCGAAACCCTGGGGATTATTGTCTATTGCCAGCCTGTAACCCGCGCAAGAATTGAGGCGATCCGGGGGGTTAAGGTCGATCATGTGCTTGCAAATCTTTTAGAGCGGGGGTTAATTGAAGAGGTAGGGCGGGGTGAGGGCCCCGGGAGGCCCATCCTTTACGGGACGACCACATATTTTCTGGAGTATTTCGGCCTTAAAGACATTGCAGATTTACCTCCTCTGGAGAGCTTAAAAAAGACCTGAATTCCCACAAAATTACCAAGCATGGTGCAGGAGCGAAAACCTCGCAGGTCCAGAGGGGACCCGGAATTGGCAAATAAAAGATGGTATACTTTTCAACGCCAGCGCAAAACTTATGGCTAGATGATTTTGAATTCATAATCTGGGGTGAACAGGTTTTTGCGTGCGGGCGCTTTATTCCTGATAATCTTATTGGGAGCAGGGATTTTTTTATTTGCTTTACCAATTCAAATTCGATTATTATTCGAGAGGAGAGGCCAGAAAAACTCTCTTTTTTTAAGGTTTGGGATTCTGCGGGGAAGGATTGGTGTAGGGACCAAATTTTTCTTGGGCGTGCAGAAAAGGGCCCGGCTTCCGCGTCTCAAGGTGTTTGGAAAGATAAGAGCAAAGAGTTTTTCTCAACCTCACCGGGTTGCCCGCCTCCACTGGCTTTTATCCCTGCGGGAGTTGCGTTTTTACTACCTGAAGTTCAAGCAATACAGCTTTTTCATTCGGGAATTGTTGCAAAAAAGTTTCTGCCCTCGTTTGTTCTGGGAAACTACAATCGGCTTCGCCGATTGTGCCGCAACAGGGATCGCGACGGGGGTTGCCTGGTCTTGGAAGGGAGTTGTGCTCGGCTATTTATCCCGCTTTCTCAAAATGGCTCCAAACGGTATCCGGATTCGGGTGATTCCCGATTTCGGCAAACCTCGTTTTGAGATCAAGCTTGATTGCATATTAGAAACACGTTTAGGCCATATTATTATTGGATTGTTCAGATTTTTTCTCCAGCGGAAAAAGTTTGGCAGAAAAGCCGGGTCGCGTAAGGAGGTGGAATAATTGTCTGACCATCCCATTGAAACACTCATGAAGACAGCGATGGAAAGCATTAAACAAATGGTGGATGTCAATACGATCGTCGGTGATCCCGTAGAAACGCCGGATGGCAGCGTAATTATGCCCGTTTCCCGGGTAACTTGTGGTTTCGCAGCCGGGGGAGCGAATTTTCAACCTGACCGGCAGCGGGAGGGCCAGGGTGCTCTTCCCTTTGGGGGTGGAAGCGGAGGCGGCGTCTCTGTCCAGCCGGTGGGGTTTCTCGTAGTCGGGCATAACCAGGTGCGTCTTTTGCCTGTTGATGGAAATCCTGTTGTAGACCGGTTGATTGATTTGGCTCCCACACTAATAGATAGGTTCCAGGGTATGATCCGGCGCGAGCCTGTAACATCTTAATTCAAAATCCAAAGAATTCAGGGGAGCAGGAAAACCCCTCTCCCTTTTTAATTTTTAATTTCCCGCCTTCAACACCCTCTTCTACCTTAAGGTCTGTTAACACGGCAAAGAAATTGGGAGAATAAATCTCGTTGCGGGGCAGATGTTCCCCTGAAAACCTTCTTTTTGGTCAACTTTTTTCGCCCGTATTAAGCTTTTCTTAACTCGCCTTTTCGGATAAAAGCCTTTGCAAGAGAATACATTTCAGTCAGATAGGTGGTCTATTTATTTTCTTTCCTACATAAAGGTGAAATAGGGAGAGATTGGAGGAGGGAAAATAAATGCTCAACCTGATCTGGCTTTTCTTGCTTTTGGGCGGGATTGTGGTTGCGGCTTTCAATGGAAAAATTGAGCTGGTGACGGAGACGCTCTTCAGCGGAGCAGACGAAGGGGTAAAAGTTTGTTTGGATCTCATTGGACTCATGTCACTTTGGCTGGGGATGTTAGAAGTCGCGAAACAGGCCGGCCTGATCCGGCTGCTTGCTCGTCTGCTGCGCCCCCTGACCGTCCTTCTCTTTCCCGAGGTGCCCTCTCATCATCCTGCTTTAGGTGCTATAATTATGAATATCAGCGCCAATATTCTCGGTTTGGGAAATGCCGCAACCCCCTTTGGGTTAAAAGCTATGGAAGAACTGCAAAAACTTAATCCCCGTCCCGATACCGCTTCTGATGCCATGTGCACCTTTTTAGCAACCAATACGTCGTGCGTTACTTTGATACCCGCAACCATAATCGGGGTTCGAGTTGCCGCAGGCTCGCACAATCCTACAGAAATTGTGGGCCCCACTATTTTTGCGACAGGATTCTCAATGGTTTTTGTCCTTGCGGTTGACTATTTTTGGCGTACTTTTTTGCGACCGAAGTACCGGAGGTATAGAAAGTGCTAGAGTCAATTTTGAACCAGGTCTCCCGCTGGGCGATACCTGCCCTTTTTTTTATCTTCCTTTTTTTAGGATCGATCCGCCGTGTCCCGGTTTATGAGGCTTTTATCCAGGGGGCATCTGAAGGGTTTCAAACAGCAGTTCGCATTATCCCGTATCTGGTTGCAATGTTCGTAGCAATTAAAGTATTCCGGGCATCGGGAGCGATGGGGCTCCTGGCACAAATCCTTGCTCCGGTTCTTGAGCTTCTGGGAGCGCCTGCAGAGGTGCTCCCCCTTGCATTAATGCGGCCTTTGTCCGGGAGCAGCGCCTTGGGTATTGCTACCGAATTGATTAAAACCTACGGTCCCGACTCCTTGATCGGGAGGCTTGCTTCTGTTATGCAGGGGAGCACAGACACCACCTTTTTTGTGCTAACAATTTATTTTGGATCCGCAGGGATTAAACGGTATCGCCATGCAATATTCCTGGGCCTGCTTGCTGATTTAACAGGACTGCTGACCTCTCTTTTTATCTGCAACCGTTTATTTGGTTAGAATTTACCCGCAGGATCGAGAAGGAAAAAGGGGAATAATGGCGAATTGTTCTAGCAGGAGGGGGAAAAATGATTCATCTCGGAATTGTTGGGGCGGGTAAAGGCGGAAGCGCAGTTCTCCGGGCCACCCACGGGCTCCCGGATGTAAAGGTGGTCGGGATTGCCGATTTAAATGAAAATGCGCCGGGAATCAAACTGGCGCGGGAACTCGGAGTAAGAACCTTTCAGGACAGCCTGGAGCTTCTCCGGCAGCCGCGTTTGGAAATTGTGATCGAGGCAACGGGAAATCCCAAAGTACAGGAGCTTTTGTATAGCAACAAGAGGGAAGAAACAACTATCGTCGATGCCCATGTGGCGCGTTTAATGATGACGATGGTTGATGCGAAGGAGGATATGATTAAAGAACTCCATGCCCAAGCCCAGAATCTGGCTGCAATGGCGGATGAGCTGAACAAAAGTGTCAAGCAGTTGGCAGCAACTGCCCAGGAGTTATCGGCAGAAGCCGAAAATCTCGCTGCTCAGGGGCACAACTTGGGCGCAATTGCCGATACCGCGAAACGTCACGTCCAGGATACCGGAGAGGTGCTTAATTTTATTAAAAAAGTTGCTACCCAAACGAAACTCCTGGGACTGAACGCTGCCATTGAAGCGGCCCGTGCGGGAGAGCACGGGCGCGGTTTTGCTGTTGTTGCCGATGAGGTGCGCAAGCTTGCGGAGGACTGCGGTGTATCCGCCGAAGAGATCAGTTCCATTCTGCTTAATATAGAAAAATCTGTCGGTGAAATAATAATGGGGATTGAAGAAACGGCAGGAGTAAGCGAGCGCCAGGCTGCGGCAACCGAACAAGTTGCAGCAACCATTGAGCAACTGGCAAGATTGGTGGATAACCTTAAGGAGTTGGCGCAGCGGCTGGCAGCTCTCAGTTAAATTTTAAGGAGGGCGGTTGAAGATCCCCCGGGAACGACTTCAGAAAGTACTGGCACGAGCAGGGGTTGCGGCCCGGCGTACCTGTGAAGAATTGATTCGGGCTGGAAGAGTTCAGGTTGATGGAAAAGTCGCGACAGTTGGGATGAAAGTGGACCCGGCGCGGGCTGCTATTTATGGAGACGGAAAAAGAATCACTTTTCCTAAAAGACATCTGTCTCTGCTTCTTTATAAACCCAAAGGTTATGTATCTACAGTGAATGATCCCCAGGGAAGGCCAAAGGTAACAGACCTTGTTCCCTTTCCTGGGGTGCGTCTTTTTCCTGTCGGAAGACTTGATTTCCATACAAGCGGCTTAATCCTTTTGACAAATGACGGTGAGCTCGCGCATCTTTTAACACATCCCAAGTACGGAATCTGGAAAACCTACCAGGCTCTTGTAAAAGGAAGACCTGCCCCGGCTGCTTTAGAGCAGTTAAAGCGGGGAGTCCTTCTGCCTGAAGGCAAAACAGCTCCCGCGCGCGTCAGGCTGCTGAAGCAGTTTGGAAATCAGGCGCTGTTAGAAATCAGCTTGCGGGAAGGAAAGAAGCGACAGGTCCGGAAGATGTGCGAGTTTATTGGTCATCCTGTTATGGAACTTAAACGCACCAAACTGGCTTTTCTTGCCCTGAAAGGGCTCCGGCCGGGGCAGTACCGTTTGCTTACAACAGAGGAAGTGCTTCGTTTAAAAAAGCTTGCCTTGAGCGGCGCACCGAGGCAGGATTAACCTCCGTACAAGTAGAATTAGAAATAACGCCCATGATGTTTCCAGTTTTCAGTTTTCATTGAATTAATCGCTAATTGAAACCAGAGGAGGTTATCAAAAATGCGCGGTTCGAGGCGGTTTACTCTCTTGCTTGGTTTAACTATTGTTTTTAGCGTTTTCGCCTTAAGCGGTTGTAACCCTCCCAAAGAAAAAGGAGAAGTCAATGTCCCTCATGCTCTTATTACTGTGAGGGACGATTCAGGTGCTGTTTTGAAATTCTCTGATTTCCCCAGGCGGATTGTTTCTCTTGCGCCGAGCAATACGGAAATCCTATTTGCGTTGGGATTAGAGGACCGGATTGTCGGTGTTACATCATACTGCGATTATCCTCCAGAAGCGAAGCAAAAAACAAAAGTAGGAGATCTCCAGGCAAATATAGAACAAATTGTAGCTTTAAAACCCGATTTAGTCGTGACCAAGTGGACCCTCAACAAAGAAGCCGTGAACAAGTTGCGAAAGTTAAAAATTCCCGTGTTGTGCGTCGAGCCCGAAAGCATAGAGGGTATTTACCGGTCGATCTCAATGATTGCTCAGGTGACCGGCACTGAAAATCGGGGAAAAGATATCGTGCAGGAGATGAAAACTAAAATTGATAACATTCAGAGCAAACTGGCAGGGCTGCCTGCTTCGCAGCGGCTTAAGGTTTTTGTTGAAGTTGGAGATGACCCCCTCTTTACAGCCGGGAGCCAAACCTTTATTGATGAAATTGTAGAACTGGCAGGAGGTATAAATGTTGCGGGAGACATCCAGGGATATCAAATGTACAGCAGCGAGACGGTAGTGCAAAAGAACCCTGATGTCATTCTGGCGCCGGATAGTTATTATATAAATGTTCAGCAGATTATTAAGAAGCGTCCCGGGTGGGAGGAAATCAAAGCCGTCCGGAACAACCGCATTATTTACCAGCTTGATCCAAATTTAATCAACCGGCCGGGCCCCCGCTCAGCCGATGCTGTGGAAGCAATTGCGCGGGCGCTTTATCCTGAAATCTTCCCGGAAAAATCACGGGATGCATGATCATGTCCGGATCTAGCTGGCTGCGTCGGCTGCTCTGCTGGCTCTTTGTGCTCTTTTTGTTGCTGATTTTTTCTGTTGCCTTCGGCCTCACGCTGGGAAGCGCTGACATCACTCCTATGACAGCGTTGAAAGTACTGCTTTCTCACATACCCGGAGGCGCGGATTTCATCAAGACCGAACCGGATCCTGCGGTCAATGTAATCATTACTCAAATCCGGCTCCCGCGCGTTATCCTTGCTTTTTTTGTAGGCGCTGCTTTATCTACAGCCGGGGCCGCCCTCCAGGGGCTTTTGCGCAACCCTTTAGCCGATCCCTATACGATTGGGGTTTCGTCCGGAGCGGCGGTAGGTGCGGCGTTAATTTTAATTATCCTTCGGAACAGCCCCTTCCAAACAGTGAGTCTTCCCGCAGCCGCTTTTCTTGGGGCCTTGGGTACAGGACTTTTAGTTTACCGTTTGGCGCAAATCGACGGATACCTTGCGGTAGAAACCCTCATCCTTGCTGGCGTCATTATGAGCTCTTTTATGTCCGCAATTCTATCTTATTTGCTCACCGTTGCGGGGGAAAATCTGCACCAGATCATTTATTGGTTAATGGGAAATCTTGCGCTGCGGGGGAGTGAATATTTTATCTATACCTTGCCTTACTTGGCTGGGGGCATCGTTACCATGTGTTTTTTGGGGCGGGAATTAAATATCATGACTTTTGGCGAGGAAACAGCAGGACAACTGGGGGTAGCTGTAGAAAAAACCAAGCGAATTTTGCTCTTACTGGCCACTCTGCTTACAGGTATTGCTGTTGCCCTGGTGGGGACGATTGGTTTTGTGGGGTTGATTATCCCGCATCTGGTGCGGCTTCTGCTGGGGCCCGACCACCGCATTCTGATTCCTGTTTCTGCTGTAGGAGGAGGTATTTTTTTAATTTGGGCAGATACTGTAGCCCGGACAATCCTGGCACCTGTCGAACTTCCGGTGGGGGTAATTACTGCTTTTTTAGGCGCCCCTTTTTTTGTTTACCTTTTGCGGACCCGGAAGCGCCAGGGCTTTTAGATAACAGGCCTTTTAAATTTAAATTGGAGTTATTTCCTAGTTGAATGCTATTGGGGAGATTCTAAGATGGAAGCACTTCTCAAAGTCCATGATATAGAGTGTCGCTACGGGGCGCATCCTGCTCTCCAAGGGGTGAGCCTGGTCGTACCGCGCGGTGCTTTTCTCGGGTTGATCGGGCCAAATGCCGCTGGGAAATCTACCCTCCTGAAAATCCTTGCGCATACTTTAAAACCAAGGCGCGGAGTAGTTCTTTTTAATGGAAAAGAATTAGATACAATTTCCAGGCGCAGCTTTGCTCAAAAGGTTTCAGTTGTTCCCCAGCAAGCAACCGTCGGCTTCCCCTTTTCCGTTTACGAGGTGGTCATGATGGGACGCCACCCACATTTGGGGAGATTTGCCCGGGAAAGCAAGCGGGATTTTGCGCTCGTCAGAGAGGCAATGGAAGCGGCCAACTGCTGGCATTTAAGGGACCGCAGTATTCTTGAAATCAGCGGAGGTGAACGCCAGCGGGTAATTCTGGCGCGGGCGCTTGCTCAAGAACCGGAAGTAATTTTGTTGGATGAGCCGACTACGCACCTTGATTTGACTGCCCAGCTGGAGATCCTCGGCGTCCTTAAGAACCTTAACACAAGTCAGGGATTGACAGTGCTGGCTGTATTTCACGATCTTAATCTTGCAGCCCAATTCAGCGATCAAATGATTCTTTTGCAGGAAGGAAAAATTTTTGCGGCCGGATCTCCTGAAAGTGTTCTCACAACGGACAAAATCAGGACTGTTTACCGGACTGATGTCCTGGTTATTAAACACCCTTTAACAGGCAAACCCCAGGTTGTACTTTTACCCCGGTTTGGCGACAGCGAATTCTCTCCTTCTCGACTGCGCGTTCATCTTATTTGCGGCGGGGGAGTTGGGGCGCCTTTAATGGGGCAGTTAACGAGGATGGGGTGCCGGGTTACGGCAGGAGTTTTGAATATAAAGGATACCGATTGGGAGGTTGCTCAAGCTCTTGGATTAGCTCTTGCTGAGGAGAAGCCTTTTTCTCCAATTGGACGCGAAGCATACGGGGCAAATTTAAAGCTGGCGCGCGATGCAGATGCAGTTTTCCTGCTTGAAATTCCTTTTGGCCACGGCAATCTTCCCAACCTGGAAATCCTCGCGCCCCTCCTTGCTGCCCAAAAACGTTGTTATTTGGTAGACCCTGAACACTTGCCGGAAAGAGATTATACAGAGGGAAGAGCGGTTCGCCTGGTTGCATCCCTGCGGGAACGGGGTTTAGCTTGTCTGCCTGATCAGCAAGCCGTTCTTCAAGCGATTCACGGGCTGGGAAAGGAGAAGAATAATGTTTCCCTTTGAAAAAGGGATTCCGAGCCGCCGCGGCATTGAGTATTAGGATGAATTGAGTTATAAAGGTTAAGAAGAGGATTTTTTTCAGGGAAGAGCGAAAATTACTCAAAGGTTTTTGTTCAAAGGTCTACTTGAGGGTTGGAGTGATTTTTTAGGGGAGGTTGGAGAGTTCATAGATGATCGAGAAAACAAATCACCAGAAACTGCGTTTAAAGATCCGGTTTGATTACCGGGGGGAAGGGAAAGCCGGGCGCGTTTTTTGGAGAGGGAAAGAAGGAGAACAAGTTGCCGAAGAAATCAGGGAGCAAAAGGCGATTTTATTGCGCAATATCCCTATTCAGGGCGTTCGGATTTTAGAGGTTGATACAAATGGTGAAATTTACACCATTAGGGACGATGGTTTGGGCCGGGATGTTGCTTATGCACCCATTGAGTTTATTGTGGAAGCGGATACCATCGAAGATATCCTGCCTTTTCTTTTGAGGGATGAATTTCGAAAGATAGAGGTTCTTCATCCCTCTGAGCTTACTTTGGATAGACACGAAGTAGAGCGCATTATCTATAAAATGAACGAAGAACTGCGAAATTACCGGTTTTATCTGGAAAAAAGGTTGGCTTCAAAGTAATATTTCGAATTATTTCGAATTAAGGAGTGCAATCTGGAAGCCGCAATTACTTAGAGGCGCTTTTTAAAGTTGCTCCAAAACATTTCCGGGGGGTGGCATGGTGAAAGTTTCTTCTGATGAAATTGCGCGGCGCGTTAGTGACCTGCCTGCTTTACCCCAAGTTGCAAGCCAGGTTTTGAAACTTACAAATGATTCCGACTCAACTGTCAAAGAGTTGAACGAAGTTATCTGCCAGGACCAGGCGCTTACGGCAAAAGTGCTCCGGCTGGCAAACTCGGCTTATTACGGGTTTCCCCGCCGGATCAGTACAATCGTCGAAG